>JAIDEF010000187.1 GCA_029054965.1 Eubacterium sp. | reverse complement strand
ACATAATGAGGACGATTAAAGATATCACAATCAACGGCTGCCTCGCAACCCTTTGTCATAATGATATCAAGTGCCTGCATATCTCCCTCACTGTTGCCTGCTACAAGAGCACCGTTACCCTCAATAAGAACAGCATTTCTGCTGTCAAATGCCTTAGCGATTTCCTTAGCACAATCGTCAGTATCACCATCAATCCAAGGACAGTTTTTAACATCAAGACCAACAATCTGAGCGAAATCATCAATCATAGGAAGCATTGTGTCACCTGTTGCTGAATAAGCAACAACACTCGGGTCAGCAACATGCTTAATCATAGTAAAGTTGTTATTGAGGTAAATTTCTCTGTGAATTTTTGCACACTTAGGAGCAATACCATTAACACCAAGACCTGTACCCATATCAACATCAACCTTCTTGCCGCCATCATAGGTAAGAGTGAATACACCGCTGTTTCTTACAGATGAACCAAGGTCACAGATGCTTTCAGGCATTGAGGCTGAATCATTTTTCTTAAGGAAGTAATTGAGCTTGTTTGTGAGTGAATACTCCTTCTCCCAGGAATGACGAAGATAATTATCCTTAATTACCTTTTCACAGCACTGCTCAAGAACATCTGCAACCTCAAATGCTTTTTCGTAGCTTTCGCCAACACAAAGTGTACCATGGTGCATAAGCATAATTGCGGGACACTCAGGATTAGCAACAAGGCACTTTTCAACCTTTTTTCTAAGTGAATTAGTAGTAGACATTGCGTACTCTGCAGTCGGAACCTTTGTGCCGAGAACAGACTTGAACTCGTCATATACATTTCTGATTTCCATACCTGTGATGCTGACAATTGTAGCAGCCTTCTGATGAGTATGGATAACAAAGTTAACCTCAGGACGGTGTTTATATGCATCTGCGTGAACACCCTTTTCTGATGAAGGCTTAATATCACCTTCGTGAGAGCAATCCTCAATGTTAACTACAACAACCTCCTCAGGAGTAAGTGTTTCATAAGCACGTCCTGACGGAGTAATAACGAACTGTGTATCACTGATTCTTGCTGAAACATTACCCCATGTACGAGCAATAAGTCCTGTTTCAACTAATTTTTTACCAGCCTCAACAACCAGTCTTTTAGCTTCTTCAATTTCGTAAGCCATAAAGTTTTCTCCTTATATATAAAACCTACTAAAGGGAGCAGGTATCCCTACTCCCTATAAGTATTAATAATTAATAGTCAATCTTCTCGCACTGTGAAAGTACCTTGTCAAAACGACGGATACATTCATCAATATCCTCCTCAGTGTAAGCACTTGAGGTGTAAAGACGAGAACCGGCAAGTGTAACAAGACCCTCTGCCATATAAGCAGCACCCATATACTGCATCTCTGACTGACGGATACTTGTCTGCTTGAGAGTGCTTGGAATTGTCCAAGGCTTTTTCCAGTCAACCTTGAAGTGCATGGTAGCAACAGTATGAAGATGACAAACTGAACCGATGTTGTAGCAAACAAACGGAAGGTCATACTTCTTGATTGAATCGTTAATACCCTTAACAAGTCTGTCAGCCATCTGACCTGCAACCTGACAAGCATTTCTCTTTTCAATCTCACAAATTACAGTGTAACCTGCACAGCATGAAAGCGGAGTAGCAGCCATTGTACCGCCGCACATAGCCTTATGAATCTTTTTGCCCTCGGCCTTATCAAGACCGGCACCAAGATACTTCATAACCTCTTTGTGACCGCCGATACCGCCTGCACCGGGATAGCCGCCGGCAATAATCTTACCGAAGATTGTAATATCAGGATCAATACCATAGTATCCCTGAGCACCTGAAAGACCGATACGGAAACCGGATACAACCTCATCACAAACAAGGAGCGCACCATACTTACGGCAAAGTGCCTGAACACCCTTCGGGAAATCCTTATCAACAGGACGTGTTGCTGATTCAGGACCGATTGGCTCAATGAATACAGCAGCAGTACCGCCGCGGAATTTATTTAAGATAAGCTTTTTCTCTAAGCTCTTAAGATCATTCGGGAAGAATTCCTGTGTATGCTTGAATACAAACATAGGAACACCGTGTGACTGAAGATTTAATGTACCGGGAACACGCATACCCCAAGCAAGCTGATCTGACCAGCCGTGGTAAGCACCACCCATTTTGATGATGTTCTTATGACCTGTAGCAAGACGAGCAACACGAACAGCACACATACAAGCCTCAGTACCTGAACCGAGCATACGGAACATCTCTACTGAAGGAACACACTCACTGATTTTTTTAGCAAGCTTATACTCATATGGATGGAAAAGACCTGTTGAAGGACCGCAGTCATCAAGAAGCTTCTTAACCTCTTCCTTAACAACATCATCATTTGAGCCGATGATTGTAGGACCGCCTGCCTGCAGAAAATCGAAATACTCATTGCCGTCGATATCATAAAGTCTATTACCCTTAGCCTTTGTGATAACGATTGGGAAAGGATAGTTGAAAGCAAGGTTGTGCTGAACACCGCCAGGAATAACTTCCCTTGCTTCGGTAATCATTTCCTTTGATTTTGCACACTTCTTTTCAAAGTACTCTTCCTCATACTTCTTAAGAGCGTCACGGTTGATTGAATAAATTGGTTTTTTGATGAGCGCATCAAGCTGTGCTGTAAGAAGCGCTGCATCAGGATACTCAGTAATGGCAAATCTTGTATCCATAGGATTATCCCCCTTTATATTTTTTGTGAGTGACCGCTCACCCTTTGGGTGTGTGAGTAGTTACTCACCATATTTACACATTAAGTATATCACTTTTTAACGATTTGTCAAATGTTTTTAAAGTAAATTTTAGTAAATTTATTGCAAATGCATTCAAATAATGTTAGTATATCTATAATATTTAACGCAAATGTCTGGGGGATTTGTAAACCTTGCACAAACGACAGTTGTTCTTTTTGTGCAACGATACGAAATTTAGAAAAATGTTAGAAAAACAATTTTACAAAGATGCCTTTCAAAGAATTGATGATGATAGAAAAAATATCATTCTTGAAGCAGGCATTGAGGAGTTTTCCTCCAAGGGTTATGAAAATGCAAACATTAATATTATTGCGAAAAATGCAGGCATATCTATAGGATTAATGTATAAGTATTTTTCTACCAAAGAGGATTTGTTTATGACCTGCCTTACAAGGGGTATGGACATTCTTGAGAAAGCTCTGTATGATATTATGATTAGTGATGACAAGCTGCTTGTAAAAGCGGAAAAGCTTATCAGAACAATTTGTATACATTCAAGAAAGCATTCCAACTATATCAAGATGTATAATGAAATCTCTGCAGAAAAAGGTTCGATTGAAAGAATAAGGCTGATGGTAGAGGAGATTGAAAGCAAAAGAAGTTCAATATATATTACAACTATCGGCAAGGCTCTCAGCCAGGGAGAGGTACGTCCTGACCTTGACCCAAGACTGTTTGCATATTTTCTTGATAATCTGCTGACGACCCTGCAGTTTTCATATACCTGTGATTATTACAAGGAAAAGCTGAGAATTTACACCGGTGTTGATGTCAATGAAAACAACGAGGAGCAGGTTATTGTTCAGCTTTTAAAATTCATTGAATCTGCATTTACATTTGAAAAATAATTTTGGAAATTTTAGGAGGATATTAAAATATGAGTAAGTATGTAATCACCTATGATATCGGCACAACCGGTATCAAAACCTGCCTGATTGAGATTGATGAAACAATGAAAATTCTTGCTTCATCAACAGCAGGCTACAACCTCTATGTTGACGAGGAAACAGGCGTAAAAGGCGGATCTGAGCAGGATGCTGACGAATGGTGGGAGGCTATGTGTACAACCACAAAGACAGTGTTTGCTAAAGTTCCAAATGTAACGAATGAACAGATTGAAGGTATCAGCTTCTGTTCAGCTATGCAGGGGCTTGTTCTTGTTGACAAGGAGGGCAAGTGTATCCGCCGTCCTATGACATATATGGACCAGAGAGCAAGAGAAGAGCTGAAAAAAGGCATTGCACACGGTGTACAGGTTGCAGGTGCAGAGGTTACAAAACTGCTTAAATATTTGAGATATACAGGTGCAGTAAGTTCATCAGTTAAAGACCCTATCTGGAAATACAGATGGGTTGAAGCTCACGAGCCTGAAAACTTCAAGAAAATTTACAAATGGCTCGACATTAAAGAATATTTAATTCTCCGTGCCAGCGGTGAATTTGTTATGACACAGGACTCAGCCTTCGGCACACTGCTTTATGACACAAGAAGAGGACACGAGGGCTGGTGCAAGCCTGTATGCAATATGGTCGGTGTTAAAATGGAACACCTTGCACCGATAAAAAAGAGTACTGAAAAGGTAGGCGAAGTTACCGAACAGGCAGCCAAGGAGCTTGGACTTGCACCGGGCACAGCAGTTTACGGCGGCGGCGGTGACGCCTCACTTATCGGCGTTGGTGCAGGTGCAGTTGAAATCGGTGATACTCATATTTATTCAGGTACATCAGGCTGGGTTGGCACAGTTGTTCCTGAGCAGCTTGTTGATGCAGGTGCTATGATGGCAGCAATTGTCGGTGTGAACCCTGAAACCTTTAACTATTTCGGTGAGCTTGAAACATCAAACAAATGCGTTGGCTGGGTTAAGGATCACCTTGCACTTGATGAAATCGGTGTATTCTTAAAGAGGTACGGCAATGCGACTGACAGCCTTGAGCAGGTTGAGTTTAATATGTATGATTATCTTGAGGAGGTAATCGATTCAATCCCTGCAGGCTCAAACGGTGTTCTATTTACTCCGTGGCTTCACGGAAACCGCTGTCCGTTTGAAGACCCTAACGCAGCAGGTATGTTCTTTAACATTCGTCTTGACACAGGCAAAACAGAGCTTATCAGAGCTGTTGTTGAGGGTATCTGCTTCCATATGAGATGGATGCTTGAAAGACAGGAGCAGAAGGTTAAAAAATTCAAAACTACTGATGCAGTACGTTTTTGCGGAGGCGGTGCTCTTGGCGAAACAACCTGTCAGATTTTGGCCGATGTTTTACAACGTGATGTAGTCGTTGTTGAGTCACCTCAGAACATTGGTGCAGTAGGCGCTGCTGCCTGTATTGCTGTCGGTATCGGTGTTATTCCTAAAATGACAGATGTTAAAAAGCTTATACCTATTAAGACTACATATCATCCTAAAAAAGAAAACAAGCAGATTTATGACAGAAACTTCAAGG
>JAIDEF010000186.1 GCA_029054965.1 Eubacterium sp. | reverse complement strand
GAGCGAAAAGGATAAAATAGAAACCCTTAAGCAGCGTGAGCTTGACAAGGCTAAGCGTGAGGCGGAAAAGCTGATTGATGCTGCAAAACGTAAATCAAGCGAATTTCTGCTTGAGCTTGAAAAACTGAAAAGGGAGCAGAACAGCTCAAATGCAACTGAAATTGCCCGTAAAACCCGCCGTGCGGTTAAAAACCAGATGGGAGAAATGGATGAGCTTGTTAATCCGATGGAGCTTGCTGATAACTGGGACGATGATTATAAGCCGCCGAGAAAGCCTGTTGCCGGTGACAGAGTTGTAATCCGCGGTATTGGTGAGGGTGAAATTGTTGAGGTAAAAGAGAATAATATTCTTGTTAAATCAGGTTTGCTTAAAACACGTGTTAAAATGGGTGATATTATGCTTCTTGATAAGCCGGTCAAAAAGCAGAAAACTGCTCAGCACAATGTGTACCGCACATCATCACGAGCAGATGCTGATGTTAAGACAGAGCTTGACCTCGGAGGTAATATGGTTGATGAAGCACTTGGTGAGCTCGGACTCTTTATTGATAAATGCGTTCTTAACAGTATTGAGGAGATAAGAATTATTCACGGCAAGGGAACAGGAGCGTTAAGAGCGGCTGTTACCGATTATCTGAGAACACATCCAAATATCTCGGAATACCGCCTTGGCAAATACGGCGAAGGTGAAAACGGCGTAACCATTGCTAAAATTAAATAATATAAGAAAAGACTTGTTCACGTTTTGAACAAGTCTTTTTTGTTAATCATATGTTGAGAGATAGTCATCAAAATTAATAAGATTGCCGTTTTTATCCCAATTTGTTTCTAAGGATTTTGTAAATTTGACACCATCACTGTTATAATAATACGGTTCGTTCGGGTTTCGCTTTTTGAGCGCCTCATCGCCAACGTAAAAATATAAATTACTGTTTTCATCAATATATCCGAAATCAGCTTCATATTTTTCACCGTTCAAGCCCTGTCTGTTATCCACATCTCCGAGCCCACGAGA
>JAIDEF010000185.1 GCA_029054965.1 Eubacterium sp. | reverse complement strand
ACTTATAATAATTCTGTTTACTGCACTTGTAGTCAGAGGCTTTGTTATTGCTTCACGCTGTCACGATAAATTCGGAGCTTTGCTGATTATCGGTATTGTTGCTCAGATTGGTATTCAGGTTGGTCTTAATATTTTGGTTGTAACAGATACCCTGCCTAATACAGGTATTGCTCTGCCGTTTTTCTCCTACGGAGGAACGTCAATACTTCTGTTGCTGTTTCAGATTGGAGTAGTTCTTTCTGTTTCACGAAAAGCCAGCCAAAAGAAAGTATAATAACAGGTGATGAAATGAGAATATTATTTGCCACAGGCGGTACAGCAGGTCATATTAATCCCGCTCTTGCCGTTGCATCGTATATAAGAGAAACACAAAATGATTCTGAAATTCTGTTTATCGGCACAAGTGACCATATGGAAGCAAGGCTTGTTCCGAATGCAGGATTTGATTTTAAAACAATTGATATATCAGGCTTTAAACGGTCATTTGCACCGAAAGCAATTGTTCACAATGTTAAAACTGTTGCCCGTCTTGTTAAATCGTCGGGTGAAAGCAAAAAAATAATTAAGGAATTTAATCCGGATGTTGTTGTCGGTTTCGGCGGTTATGTTTCGGGTCCTGTGCTTCAGAGCGCAGTAAAGATGGGCATACCTACCTGTATTCATGAACAGAATGCTTTTCCCGGCATAACAAATAAAACCCTCGCTAAAGAGGTTGACAGAGTAATGCTTACAGTTGAGGATGCCAAAAAGCATCTCGAGCCTAAGAATGAACCTGCAGTTACAGGGCTTCCTGTACGTGGTGAGCTGCTTAAGGCTGATCGTGATTTTGCAAGAGCTCAGCTTGGTATACCTGATGATAAATACTTAGTTCTTTCCTTTGGCGGCTCACTCGGAGCAACGCCGCTTAATGAAGCAATGTTTGGTATTCTTCTGTCAAGTGCTGAAAGCGGAAGATACTGCCATATTCATTCAGTGGGCACAAACGGTGCAGAGTATCTTGATAAATTTGAAAAGGAAGGCTTTGAGAACGGCAGAAAAGGTACTGTTGATGTAAGACAGTACATAGATAATATGGATATCTGTATGGCTGCCGCTGACCTTGTAATCGGCAGAGCAGGTGCTTCGTCACTTTCGGAAATTGAGGCACTTGGCAAGGCTTCTATTCTGATTCCGTCGCCCTATGTTGCGGAAAATCATCAGTATCATAATGCAATGGCGCTTGTTAACAGGCAGGCAGGCTTTATCCTTGAGGAAAAGGATTTAACCTCCGAAAAGCTCAGTAGTATGATTGACAGCCTGCTCAGTGACAGAGCTAAGCTCAGTGCTGTTGAAAAAAATGCAAAGGCAATGTCAATAACAGATTCAAGAGAACGCATTGCTTCAATAATTCTTTCACTTGTAAAATAATAAAAATTCACCTTTGCAAAGGTAAAACATAGTATGTTTTATAAAACTCTTGCAGAGGTGATTCAATGGATGTTTTTAAAATTAATGGTAAAAACACCTTAAAGGGAGAGGTAACACTCCATGGTGCAAAGAATTCTGCATTGCCTATTTTGGCGGCAGCACTTCTTGTTAAAGGTGTTACAGTAATACATAATTGTCCTGATTTAAGTGATGTGCGTGAAACGCTTGGAATACTTGAAAGCTTTGGCTGTAAGGTTGAACGGAATGGAAACACCGTTGTAATTGATGCTTCTGTTGTTGATGGAAGCGAAATTGACGAGCATGTGATGCGTCTTATGCGTTCATCAATTCTTTTTCTTGGAGCTCTTCTGGCACGCAATCACAGTGCTTCAATTTTTCTTCCGGGTGGATGTGATATCGGTTCAAGACCGATTGACCTTCACATAAAATCATTGAGAGCACTGGGTGCTGAAATTATTGAAAACGGCTCATCTATAAACTGCACCTGCAGAGGAATGACAGGTGCTAAAATTATTTTGCCGTTTCCGAGTGTCGGTGCCACTGAAAATATAATTATTGCCTCGGCAATTTCCAGGGGTAGAACAATAATTGTAAATGCTGCCCGTGAGCCTGAAATATGTGATTTAGTACAATTTCTTAATAGCTGCGGTGCACGAATATATGGTGCAGGTGAGGGCACTGTTGAAATTGAGGGTGTTAGCGAGCTGCATCCGTCAGAGCACAGAATTATGCCTGACAGAATACTTGCTTCAACCTATATGAGTGCATGTGCTATCACCGGTGGCAATATTATAATTCATGATGTTAAACCGAGCTCATTGACACCTGTTTTTCCTATATTCAATGAAATGGGCTGCAGGCTTTATTTAAGAGATGATTGTCTTGAAATATCAGCGCCTAACAGATTAAAGCGTGTTAAAATGATAAAGACAATGCCTTATCCCGGCTTCCCAACGGATTCACAGTCACCGATAGCAGCGGCGCTGTCAGTAGCAAGGGGAACATCGGTAATAAAAGAAAATATATTTGAAAACAGATTCAGATATATAAGCGAGCTCAATCGCTTTGGCTGTGACATTGATATCAATGACAGAATAGCGGTTATTAATGGTGTTAAACATCTTAAATGTGCAAATGTGTATGCTACTGATTTAAGGGGCGGTGCAGCCCTTGTAGTTGCTGCATTGAGAGCAGAGGGCGAGTCAACAATAAATCAGCTTGAGCATATTGACAGAGGCTATGAAAGCCTTGAAAAAAATCTGTTACTTTTAGGTGCGGATATAAAGAGGATTAAAAATGAAGAAGAAGGAAAAGCCTAAAAAAAGAATACCAAAAGAGAATACAAACCTTGTAGATTTAGGCTTGGAGCCTCCTAAGCTTTATCGTGATTCACAAAAGAAAATTGTTACTGCTGACTCAAAACAGAGAGGAAAAAAACAGCTCAGCAGAAATGAAAAAAGGCAAAAGGATACAAAACGGCGCAAGAAGAGAAACAAGCTGAGAAAATTCTTGCTATGGCTTTTGGCTGTAGTGGTTATTGCTGCAGTGGGGGTAGTACTTTCTTTAACCGCATTTTTCGGCATTGAAAATATAACAGTCAGCGGAAATTCACGTTACAGCGAGGAAGAAATACTTAATCAGTGCTCAATCAGCACCGGTGAGAATCTTTTTCTTGCAGATGTTAAAAGTGCTTCTGATATGCTTGAGCTTAACCTTCCTTATATATAT
>JAIDEF010000184.1 GCA_029054965.1 Eubacterium sp. | reverse complement strand
CGTCGGCTGCGTCATATGTGTATAAGAGAAAGGTATTGAAAAAGCAAGCTCTTCAATATTTTCAATGCTGTATTTATTTTTTGCATTGATTATGATTTTGTCATATGGTATTTTCTCAATCCTGAAACTGTTCTGAGTCATGGATTTTGATAAACTATTCATAAAACCAAGATTTGATAGATTAACATTTTGATATTTTCCCATAATATTTCTCCTTATAAAAAATGTTGTTTTGGAACATAGGGTGCCTGAAACCGTTGTGCTGCAACGGTTTTCAGACTCCGACCTCAATTGAGGTCGGCTTTTTATGCTATATTATGTTCTGATGTAGCTGAATTGAATTCCGCAATTTTTGTAATTGTAAATCCGGCAAGTACAGACTTTTTGCTTTTTCCATTCATATAATCAAGCAAAGTCTGATAACTGCAATTAAGGTTATTCGCAGCTTTCCTGATACTGCTGAATGTTGTTTCTAATCCTTTACTATCAACAACAATTACTGCTTGTGACCTTGATTTGGGACCTGTTAATTTTGCAACCTGACTTTTAGGAACAACAATCAAATTATCTGCTCTGCAATTCAATTTATTTCCGTCTTTATGGAAAACATTGCTATCTGCACCTTTGTATTCAGGAATAAAAGCTTGAGCAACTATATGCTTAATACATTTTTCTTTATCACCTAACTTAATTATATAAGGTGCATTCTTTTTACCTTGTTTAACATAACCTGTTAATTTTCTTTCTTTATAGCTTTTTGATGAAACGCTTAATACATAACCATAATTACTAACATAATATTTATGCCTTTTTGTTTCATAAACAAGCTCAAATCTTTCTATCAGATTTTTATTGTCAGTCATCACTCTGCCTCGCTTTCTATTCTCGAAATTTTATCTACTATGCAATTGGCACACTGTTCGTCAAGCTGTTCCTGCGTGATACTGCAGTCATTTGCAAATCTGCATAAATCATCACAAATATGCGACTTTATATCTTCTGTCATATCCTGTTTAAATGGTGCATCTATACTATTAATTTTCATAATTTTATCTCCGTAAAAATATTGGAATTGGAACATAGGATGTCCGAAACCGTTGCGGCACAACGGTTTTCATACTCCGGCCTCAATTGAGGTCGGGATTTTTTGGTTAAAAATGATTGATAATGTACTCGGTTAATGCGTTATAATCCTGTACAACTGTTGAGCTTTTCGCATAATCAGTAAGAGCCTTTTTTGAATATGTAACCTCTTCTGCTTTAACACATTTTCGTATCTGTATATCAATAAAGTATCTGCCAAGTGCATTTTTCAATGTATTTTTAATATCCTTAGCAATAAGGGTTCTGCTGTCCCATTGTGTTAAAAAGCAGCGAATGTCACTTAATCCCGGATTATAGTCTTTTACAGTTTCAACAAGACTCTGAGCTACACAGTACCCGGCAAATCCCCACAAATCACATTTGAGTGGAGCAAAGGCATAATCGGCACATACGAGTCCGTTTATATTTACCAAGTTAACTGCAGGAGAGCAGTCAATGATACAATAATCAAAATCATCTTTAATCTTATCCAATTGATGCTTCAGCCTGAACTGCTGCGGCTTTTTAAAATCGGATTTAAGCTGTGATTCAATATCTGATAAATCTATGAAGGCAGGAATCAGGTATAAATTTTCATAGTCTGTTTCATAAATAACACGATTAATGCTATAATTCGGATCTATCAGTATATCGCCAACCGTGGTAGGGAATTCTTTAAGCAGAGATAAATCACCACTTTCAAGTACGTTAGAAAGTACTGCCGCATAATCAATTTCATTTTTTGAAAACATTGAGCTGCAGTTTCCTTGCGGATCCAAATCTACTAACAGGACTTTTTTGTCGTATTGTTTTGATAAAATGTGTGCGATAGTGGTGGCAGACGTTGTTTTGCCAACACCGCCTTTTACATTAATAAAAGCATAAGTTTTCATTTCAATTCTCCTTAATTCGTTCTTTTAAGCTGTCAAGTGCAGCAGTATTGTTATTTATTGCATCAACAATAGTTGATACTAAATTTGTGTACTGGTCTTCAAGCTCCTTGATTCTATCAGAGGTTATATAGGTTTCCAGAATGATATTGACCATTTTGTTCCTGCTGATATCTTTCTGCTTTGATAATTCATCAATCTTTGCAAGCACAGCTGCATCAACATTCCTGATATATATTGTTTTGCTTATCTCAATCTCTCCTTTCCAGAGCAATAAAAAAGAGCCAACCAATCCATACACAAAACTGTGCATAGATTAATTGGCTCAAGGCTCTAACTGATTAAATTTTTACAATATTATTGTATATCAAATAGCATACGATTGTCAATAGCTTATTTTAAACAGTTAAAAAATGTATATAAATTCAGGGGGTAGGTGCAAGCAGAAATGTTGAGAGCATAATAAGAAAACGGCAGGCTTTGCCTGCCCAAGCACTGCAAAGTGCTTGCAGTTTTCTCTTATGCTCTTTTTTCATCCGAAGGATGAAAAAACGGAAGTGATTTTACTGCGTAAAATACACTGCGTTTACCAGGAAAAAGAAAAAGCTTTTTCCTGTGCTCTTGAGCAGAGCACAAATTTCGTTGCAACTTCTGACATGAAGGCAGCAAAAAAGGCGAGCTAAACTCGCCTTTACCTGGAAAAGAAAAAATCAACTTGCAATCTCATTAAATCCCACACCCTCATAATCATCTGCATCAAGGATGATTTCTGAATTATTGTACTTGTTAATGGTTTTATTCAAAGCCTCCGAAGCTGATGCAGCTTCTACCGGGACAACTCTTTTTAGTATTTCGGTTATTTCAATTTGATACAGCATAGTTAGTCCTCCATAATGTTATTTATTTCTTCAATAATTGAATCATATTCAAAATCATCCTCAATGAAATAGGACAGCAGATTTTTAAGAAATTGGATTTCTTCAATACAGTCTGAACAGATGAAATCTGCATTGTGGTTTGCTAATATAATTAATCTGTCGGTGATTGTATCAACAATATTGTTTTTGATTTCTTCAGGTGATAAGTCACCATATAAAACCCTGCTCATTATGCCCATCCTCCTTTCGCTTTCATAATTTCCTGATTTATAATTATCTCCTCTAATAATGAGCGTATATA
>JAIDEF010000183.1 GCA_029054965.1 Eubacterium sp. | reverse complement strand
TTTTAAAGGTATAACCATAGCGGTCAAGCAGACCCATTTTTTTCAGTGCTGCCTCACAGCCCTTGGATACGCATAAATCAGGATGAACAGGCACGGTAACCTGCACCTTTAAATGTTCACTAATCAGCTTGTCAAGTCCGTAAAGCTGTGAGCAACCGCCTGTCAGAAGAACACCGCTGTTCGTAATATCACTGACAAGCTGCGGTGAAGTACGTTCAAAAAGCTCCAATGCTGTATTAACAATTTTATCAAGCTGCGGCTTCAGACAATCACAGATTTCATTGCCTGAAATCTCAACCGATTCAGGCAGACCCGATGTCTGATTCCTGCCCTTTGCAAGCATAGTCACATTATTGTCACGATAAACCGCACAGCCAATATTTTTCTTAATATCCTCCGCCGTTCTCAATCCAATTAAAACATCATATTTTTCACGCATATACTTAACTATGGCTTCATCAAAGCTGTCACCCGCAATTTTAATCGTTTCATTCTGACTGATTGAGCCTTGTGAAACTACTGCCATATCCGTTGTACCTGCACCGACATCTATCACAAATACACCCCCGGGATTAAGAGGGTCAATTCCAAAACCAAAAGCAGCACAAAGGCTTTCCTCTATAAGGCATACAGACTTTGCACCTGCATTAATGATAACGGAAATTAAAATTCTTCTTTCCACATCTGTGCTGATTGACGGAATACTTGCAACAACACGCGGTCTGAAAATATTTCTCTTTATAACCCGGTTAATAAAATGCCTTACCATCTGACAAGCCAGTGAATAATTGCTGACAGCACCATTGACAATAGGCTGAACAACCTCTACGCCCTTAGGCTCCCTGCCTTGCAGAAAATAAGCCCTTTTACCCGCATATATGACCTTTTCACTTTCTGTATCATAGGCAACATAGGATGGCTCATCCAGCACTACCCCCTTGCCTACAACAGATATAACAATACTGCCTGTACCTAAATCTATACCTAAATCATAGCCGAACATAATAACAACCCTTATAACAAATACTAAAAACTAATATATTAATGTTACTTTAAAAAAAGCATAATGTCAAGATTCAAAAGGATTTGAATTTTCCTTATACAAAAAATGTATGAGTGCACTGTACCGCCTGCTCTTTTTATCATTATCTACCATTGCCTTTATTGAGCCGTGATTACCAACAATAATAAGCAGACTTTTAGCACGTGTCAATGCAGTGTAAAACAAGTTCCTGTAAGCAAGCTTGGGCGGAGTATTGATAGTAGGCATAACAACCACGTCAAATTCACTGCCCTGGCTTTTGTGCACTGTCATTGCATAAGCAAGCTCAATTTCCTTAGCGTTATCAATACTGTACATTGCTTCTCTGTCATCAAACTGAACATTAATAATATCATTTGCCTTATCAATGCGCGTTAAAATTCCTATATCACCATTGAATACACCTGTGCCGTTTTCGTCACTTTTAAACCAAGGAACATCATAGTTATTCTTTATCTGCATAACCTTGTCCCCCTCACGGAGTATATAACCACGGTTTCTTATTTCAGTCTTATCTCTTGAAGGCGGATTTAACTTCTCCTGCAAAAGAGCATTAAGATTTTCGGTTCCAACCTCACCCTTTCGGCTTGGACAGAGCACTTGTATATCCGACAGCGGATTATATCCATAGCCTGCAGGTATTCTGTTAATTACCAAATTAACAAGCTTTCTCGGTGCATTATAGCGTGAATCCTCATTCAGTAAAAAGAAATCAGAGCTCGAGTCATTACAGAATTCAGGCATTTCGCCATTAACAACACGATGAGCATTTGAAACAATTCTGCTCTCCATTGCCTGGCGGAAAATTTTATCAAGACTTACAACTCCGATTAAACCGCTTTTGATTAAATCGGCAAGCACATTCCCTGCACCCACAGGCGGAAGCTGATCCCTATCACCAACCATAATAAGTCTGCAGGAAAGCGGCAGAGCATCAAGCAATGCTGCAAATATTGTAACATCAACCATTGAAAGCTCATCAACAATTACAGCATCACATTCAAGAGGGTTTCTGAGATTATGGCAAAAGCTCGGCTCTGCTGCACCGTCCTTATATTCAACCTCAAGCAGACGGTGAATGGTTTTGGCCTCATAGCCCGTAAGCTCGCTCATTCTTTTTGCTGCCCTGCCCGTCGGTGCAGCCAAAGCAACATCAAGCCCTCTATTCTTCATAAGACTGATTATACCCTTAACAGTTGTAGTTTTACCTGTACCCGGTCCGCCTGTCAAAATAAGCATACCCTTATTAACAGCAATTTCGATTGCCGTTCTCTGCTTCTCATCAAAAACAATATCATTAAGCTGTTCAAAAGCTAAAATCTCGTCAGTAGTAATGTCCTTTTGCTGCGGCGGAAAATTCAACATAACCTGAATACGTTCTGCTATAGCTGACTCAGCACGATAAATCTCAGGCAAAAACAAAAAATCCCTGCCGTCAATATCCTCACTGACAAGCTGCTTAACATCTATCGCATTATCTATAGCAATTTCAACCTCATCCTCACTGCAGTCAAGAAGTGACATCGCAGGCTTTATAATACTGTTTCTCGGCAGGCAGGTATGACCATTATTCAGATTATGTCTTACAACATAAACAACACCTGCCTGAGAGCGATAATCAAATAAGGGCGGCTCATCAAGCGTAAATGCAATTTCGTCTGCCCTTTCAAAGGAGAATGCTCCTGCCTCACCGACAAAGGCATAAGGGTTTTCTTTTATAATATCAAGAGCATTTGATTTATATAGATTATAGGCATCAAACGCCTCCTGCTGACTTAATCCAAGCTCAGCAAGACCATTCATAACATCACGTGCCGCAAACTGCATTTTAAAATCGGCACTGATTTTTTTAGCCTTTGACCTTGTTATGCCTTTAATTTCAGCTAAGCGTTCAGGCTCATTCTCAATAACATTAAAAGTTTCTGCACCGAAATGCTCAACAATTTTAGTTGCTGTTGCCTCGCGCACACCCTTGACAATACCTGCTGAAAGGAAACGCAGCATACCCGATGCGTCAGCAGGCAGAGTTCGCTGAAGACGCACTGCCTTAAACTGTCTGCCAAAGGTTGGGTGCATAACCCACTCCCCTTGAAACACAGCTTCCTCTCCTATCATAACATTGCCCAGAACTCCAACAACAGTTACAAATTCCTCCTTAGCATCAACCTCGATAACACCAAAGCCTGTTGACTCGTTCAGATAGGTTATATCTTCAATTATACCTGTTAAATTTTCCAGTTCTTCAGCCATAACCGCTCCATTTTTATAATTGATTATAAAATAAATTATAGCATAAACCAAGCAAAAGTTACAGAGAAAAATAATTTCTTTACAAAACTTTGATATTAAAGTAATATAAACTTATAAAATGAAATCAGGAGGTCAGGCTATGCAAAATGAAATCACACAAAAAACACCTTTGCTTAATCCCGATGGTTCACTGAACAACCCGGGATGGTGCAGACGAAACCTTTATGAGTACAACAGAGATTGCATATCACCATCAATTATGCGCCTTAAGGAATGGGATTTTTATCAAATCTGTAACGGCAGCAAAATGGTACAGATTAATTTCTTTAACATTTCACTTGCCTCCTGTGCAACCTTTGGCTATGTTGATTTAAAAACAGGTGAAAAATTTGACTGTATGGGACTTGAGCTTAATACACCGCATAAGAACAGACTTAATATTAATGGTGACACTGCAAATTATTTCACCTTCCAAAAGGGCAATACAAAGCTTATCTTCGATATTAAAGATAACGGCGGATCACTGCTGTTTGAGGGCCAGTGCAAGGGAAAAAGGCTTAAGGCGGAATTTTTTATTGAAAAACTGCCCGAACACGAAAGC
Organism: Eubacterium sp.; assembly: GCA_029054965.1. GTDB lineage: Bacteria > Bacillota > Clostridia > Oscillospirales > Acutalibacteraceae > Eubacterium_R. Next base: position 2,733 of record JAIDEF010000183.1, on the reverse strand, counting down.
ATTACAATTGCAACGCCCTTTGATAAACAGGGGCATTTTTTCTATACCAACAAAATCAATTGTATGAAAACCAAAGGAGTGGTTAAGCTTGGTAACAGGAGCATTGATTTTTCAGACAAGGACACCTTTACTGTGCTGGACTGGGGCAGAGGTATTTGGCCCTATTCAAATATGTGGTACTGGGCAAACGGCAGCACTTATATTAACGGAAAGTCATTCGGATTTGAATTGACATGGGGCTTTGGAAACACTGAAAAAGCTACAGAAACAGCACTGTTTTACGATGGGAAATGCCATAAGCTTGGTGAGGTTTATTTGGTTGATGACCCTGAAACAAATAGCAACTGGATGAAGCCCTGGCACTTCATAGATAAAGAAGGACGCCTTGATTTGATTATGACCCCTTTCTATGACAACTACAGCAATATGATGCCGCTGAACATTTTCGGTATGAAAACCCATCAGGTGCACGGATTGTTTAACGGAACTGCAATACTTGATGACGGCACGGTGCTTGAAATTAAGGATATGTATGCGTTCTGCGAAAAGGTCTGCAATAAGTGGTAATAAATAAATTAACGGTATAGTTCTGCTATACCGTTTTTTATTGAAGATATTTTACAAGATTTTTTAATCATTGCTGACTATAATATAAATATTCGGAGGTGAGATATTGAAAAAGGAAACACGTACAATATGCTATGATGAGGATTTAAAGCTTGAGGCATATCAATTAAAAGGAATTGTTCAGCCCTTTCCAATTCACTTTCACGATTATTATGTAATCGGCTTTGTTGAGTCGGGAACACGATTAATGTCCTGCAAAAATAAGGAATACACCATCACCAAGGGGAACATATTAATTTTCAATCCAAATGACAGTCACGGGTGTATTCAGTCTGACGGTGAAACCTTTGATTACAGAGGGATAAACATTTCAAAAGATACTATGCAGTTATTGGCAAAGGAAATTACAGGCAAAGCCGAATTACCTGAATTTGCAGAAAATGTAATCGTCAATCATGAATTAGGAGGCTACCTCAGTTCACTGCACAAAATAATAATGAACGGCTCAAAGGAATTTGAAAAGGAAGAATTGCTTTTACTGCTCATTTCACTTTTAATTGAACAATACGTACAGCCGTTTTCGCAAAGCCTGCCGTTATGCAGTGAGGAAATATGCAAAGCCTGTGATTTTATGGAGAAAAACTACAATAATCATATCACACTGAATGATTTATGTCTTTGCTGTAATCTCAGCAAATCAACCATACTCAGGGCTTTCACCAAAACAAAGGGCGTTACACCCTACAGATATCTGCAGACTATAAGAATCAACAAAGCAAAAGAGCTTTTAGAGCAAGGTATATCACCTGTTGATGCTGCGATGCTGACAGGCTTTTCTGACCAAAGTCATTTCACAAACTCCTTCAATATGTTCATTGGACTATCCCCTGCCGCCTACAGACGAATATTCAAGGAGAAGAACAATGAAAAATAATATGTTAAACGCTCATATATCCGCTTTTATTACAATCATAATATGGGGAACTACGTTTATATCAACAAAGCTATTGCTATCAGACTTTACGCCTATTGAAATACTGTTTATTCGCTTTGTTTTAGGATTAATTGCACTGCTCATCATTTCACCAAAACTATTCAAATTCAAAAGCATAAGGGAGGAATTAACCTTTGCCGGTGCAGGACTAAGCGGAATATGTCTTTATTATCTGATTGAAAATATTGCACTAACGCACACAATGGCATCGAATGTTGGCGTAATCATTTCAACAGCACCTTTCTTCACAGCCATTCTTTCACGCATATTTATCAAGAATGATGAAAAGCTAAAAGCAAATTTTTTTATCGGCTTCGGCATTGCAATTATAGGAATTTGTCTTATCAGCTTTAACGGAACAAAAGCACAGATTAATCCTCTCGGTGATATTTTGGCTTTGATTGCCGCCTTTGTCTGGGCAATTTATTCATTGCTTACAAAGAAAATCAGCAGCTTTGGTTACAACACAATACACACCACAAGAAGAATATTTACATACGGAATTATCTTTATGCTGCCGTTAGTATTTATATTTAATCTGAGCTTTGACATTAATAAAATATCAGAAACTAAAAACATTCTTAATCTTCTGTATTTGGGCTTAGGAGCATCGGCACTATGCTTTGTTACCTGGAACTATGCAGTGAAAAAACTTGGGGCAATTAAAACAAGTATATATATTTATCTTGTTCCTGTTATTACGGTGTTGACATCAGCAATTTTTTTGAAAGAAAAATTCACTGCAATTTCTGCAATAGGTACTGTGTTTACACTAATAGGACTTTTTGTTTCTGAAATCAAATTCGATAGAAAGAGGAATAGAAAAAATGAACTTTGAAAATGATAAATGTGTTATAGTAATTGATGAAAATTTGCCACTCGGTATAATAGCGAACACTGCTGCCATTCTCGGAATAACACTGGGAATGAAGTATCCCTCTGTTGTTGGCTGTGATGTTAAGGATGCTGACAATAATATTCATAGCGGAATAATTGAGTTCCCTGTTCCGATATTAAAAAGCAACAGAAATTCATTAAATGCACTCAGCAAAACACTGAAAGAAGAATTTTTTGAAGATTTAACAATTGTTGATTTTACTGATCTGGCACAAAGCTGCAAAACCTATGATGAATATATTTCCAAAATGACAGAAACACCTACACAATTACTG
>JAIDEF010000182.1 GCA_029054965.1 Eubacterium sp. | reverse complement strand
GATAGTGAAAGTGCACCTTCTGATTATGATTTGATTTTGACAGGGGATTTGGGTTATACAGGCAGTGAGCTGCTTTATGAAATACTTGAAAAGGATCAGAATATCGACATTCGGGCTTATCATAATGACTGCGGTAAAATGATTTTTAATCTTGAAGAGCAGGATGTCAATTCAGGTGGATCAGGCTGCGGCTGCAGTGCTTCTGTTTTGTGCTCACATATAATTAAAAATATGAAAAAGGGCAGGCTTGGCAAGGTTTTATTTGTGGCTACAGGTGCTTTAATGTCGCCGACGTCCAGCAAGCAGGGGAATACTATTCCGGGTATTGCTCATGCTGTTTTGTTGGAGGTGTGATATGAAAAACTTTAACAGTATTAAGCTATTATCTTCGTTCAGAGAAATTTCTAATGTACTTGAAATCGTGTCGATAGCAATAAAAATATTTGCTTTTGTGCTTGTTATTCTACAAGGAATTTTGTTAATAAGAGATAGCAAGAGCAACAATATCTGATTAATGAAAAACACAGGAAATTATTTTCTGTGTTTTTCTATGTGGACATTTATTGATGTGTATGATATGATAAATTAAAAAAGAATTTTTTTGGTGATGCCGATGAACAGCATTGAGTTTGATGAAATGTATAGAATAGTGAAAGAAACCTTTGAGTCAGATTTAAAGGATAATACTTTAGATTTTCTGTTGTTTTTAAGAAGTGATTTCATGAATTTTACAAGAATTAAAGGCTATTGGAGAAATCAGTTTTATTGGGTAGTTAAATATAAGGACGAATGCGTTTGTTACATATTGCTTAATGGTAAAGGTGATGAAAAACAATTCAGTTCTCTAACAATCTGGACTGATGACAGCTCTTCAAATTGGTATGAGAATTGTCTGCTAAACGACGAATTATCAAAATCAGCCTTGAAAAATATTGATTATTGTGTGCACTGTGGTTCTTGCATAGGAGGTACATATAAAACCGTTTTGGGCAAAGGCTTTGATAATGTCTGCCGTACTGTGATGAAATTTACAAATCCTGATGAACAGGAATTCCGAGTTATTAAGGAATTAGTGAAAATAAGAAAATGTGACATAGAGAATAATTTTTAATGAAGATATGGCTTCTAATATCCGATTGATATAAAAAAGTTTGACGTATTAAAATAATTGAGAGGAATATATGAAAAGAGAATTGGGAATTGCCAGATGCGGGCTCGCCTGTTGCTTATGCTCTGAAAATGATAAATGTAATGGCTGCAAATCAGATGATTGCCATGATAAGGATTGGTGTGAAAACAGAAAATGTTCACTTTCAAAAAGTATTGAATATTGCTATAAATGTGAAGAAAACTGTAATAAAGGCTTATTAGGTAAAATAAAGCCTTATGCCTTTACATTGTTTGCTAAACAATATGGTGAAGAGGAATTGCTGGACTGTCTTGAAAGAAATGAAAAGAACGGTATTGTATATCATCGTGAGGGAATAGTCGGTGATTATGATGATTTTGAAGATGTAGATAAATTAATAGAATTTATCAGGATCGGCAAGAAGTAATAATTATTATATGAATTTACTACATAAAATAAAAAGACGTGGAAAAGTCCACGTCTTTGTTAATGTGTTTGTGAAATTATATTTCTTATATCATCTTCAGCCTGTTTTATTTCATAGAAGAATTCCTTTGATGATACACGCAGTGCACCGCCTTCTAATATAATAAGCTGTTCGAGTGCATCGGATGTAACTACTCGTACCTTGTTATTTTTTGCCAGCTTATGTGACACCTTTTCAATATACATATCTGCTGTTTCGGCTTCCTTAGTGTAGACAACATTTATGTTGTCTATCTTTTCGACCTCTCTTGTATTCCCCTTGACCTTGTATGCGTCAAATACGAGAATTACCTCGCATTTTTTATAGCCTTGATAGTTACAGAGAATATTTATAAGTGTGTTTCTTGCACCATCAACATTGTCTTTTGCAAGCTCTTTTAGACTATCCCAGGCAAAGATTACATTGTAGCCGTCAACAAGAAGGTATTCAGTGCCGCTGTATTTCGGTGTTCGGACTGAATTTTGTTTTTTGTTTTCACTTTTATTTTCACTGCTCTTGGTAAAGGTAAAATGATTTTGATAAGGATTATTGGATCGCCTTTTTACAGGACCGTAGGTCTGTTCAAAAATCTGCATCAACTCTTTGTCAAGGGCAAAAAGGTTGTCCGTATCCTCATATTTTGGAAATGCTGTTTTTGATTTTTCAGCATATTCGTTTTTAGGGGCAGACAATGCACTCGGCAGATGCATATGACTTTTGACCTCATTCCATTTTACATTGTAGCCTGCACCATGAGAGCAGAAAACCGAATCGCATGAATTATCAGTATCGCTGTCACAGTCATAGCCGATATTTTCAATAACCTCGTCGGCATTATGGCACGGCTCATATCCTTTTAATGTACATATCAGTTTACCCTTGCCGTGTGTATATTGTATAATTTCTCTGGAATAATCATACATCGTTGAAACCGGTGCAGTACCACAGATAACAGAGCAATCACCTGTAGTTTCAGGTGTGCTGAAATTCCCGTGCATTCGTTGAATATCAGTCATTGCTCGGCCGATATTTTCTGTCGGCACTTCTAATGTAAATTCATAAATCGGTTCAAGAAGAACTGATTTTGCACAGCGCAGTCCATGTCTTACAGCTCGGTAGGTTGCCTGCCTGAAATCACCGCCTTCGGTATGCTTAGCATGTGCCTTGCCTGATACAAGGGTGATTTCCATATCTGTAATGGGTGAGCCTGTCAAAACACCGATATGCGTTTTTTCATATAGGTGTGTAAGTATGAGCCTTTGCCAGTTCTTATCAAGCAAATCTTCTTTACAGTTACTTTTGAATACAATTCCGCTGTCACGCTTTGCAGGCTTTAAAATCAGATGAACCTCTGCATAATGCCTGAGCGGTTCAAAATGGCCGACACCTTCAACAGTATCCTCAATTGTTTCTTTATAAATTATATTACCCTTGCTGAAGGATACATCAATACCAAAGCGTTCAGCAATTATTGACTGAAGCACTTCGAGCTGAACATCACCCATAAGCTGCACCTGAATTTCTCCCAGCCGTTCATTCCATACAACCTTTAGCTGAGGGTCCTCGGCTTCGAGTATTTTCATTTTTTCGAGTGCTGTGTGTGCATTAATATTATCAGGCAGTTCAAGACGATAGGTAAGTACAGGCTCAAGAACAGGCAGACCTGTATTTTCTTCTGTTCCGAGTCCATCACCCGGTCCGGCAAATGTGATACCTGTTACTGCACATACAGTGCCTGCTGCTGCTTCGTCAACAGTGTTGAATTTGTCACCTGAGTATATTCGTATCTGATTTACCTTTTCAGAATGTTCGTTTTTATCGGACTTTAGTATTTCTTTAACTTTTAGGCTGCCGCCTGTTATTTTGAGAAATGTAAGGCGTTGTCCCTTATCCTCTGATATTTTATACACCTTGCCGGCAAATTCGCTGCTGTATTTCGGTGTTTCAGTATAAGAATAAAGACATTCCATAAATTCAACTACACCATCCAGCTTGAGTGCAGAGCCGAACATACAAGGAAATATTTTTCTGCTTTTTATACAGGCAATAATGTCGCCTTTTTTTATTGTTTCGTTTTCATAGTACTGGTTTAAAAGTTTTTCGTCACAAAGGGCAAGGTTTTCATAAAATTCAGAATTGCAGTTATTGCCAAAGTCAATACATCCGTCGCTGAATTTTGTTTTAAGCTTGCTCATAACCTGCTTTTTGTCTGCACCATCCAAATCCATTTTGTTAATGAAGATAAAGCAGGGGATGTTGTATTTTGCAAGAAGTTTCCAAAGGGTTTGTGTATGGCTTTGTATGCCGTCTGTTGCACTTATAACAAGAACTGCATAATCGAGAACCTGAAGTGTCCGTTCTGTTTCGGCAGAAAAATCAACGTGTCCCGGTGTATCAAGCAGTGTGAATTCGGTATCCCGGTATTTTAAAACGGCCTGCTTTGAAAAGATTGTTATTCCTCGGTTGCGTTCAAGGGCAAAGGTGTCTAAAAATGAATTCCTGTGATCGACTCTTCCAAGTCTGCTTATATTTCCTGACTGATAGAGTAATGCCTCGGAAAGGGTTGTTTTACCTGAATCAACATGAGCCAGAATACCGATAACAATCTTTTTCATTTTTTCACCACCCTTAACAGTTTTATATATAATAGCATATTGAATGCGGATTGTAAATTGATATTATCTTGTTGAACTATATTACAGATTGTGTTAAAATCTAAATGAGAATATTTATAATGTGGGGGAGATTTTATGAAAAAAAACAAAGTGTTGCCTGTGGTACTCTGTCTGTTGCTGATGCTGTCATGTTTATTCGGATGTTCACATGAAACGGAGTCAACTCCTGTTAATCCCCGGGATTTCAGAGTTACGGCATATATTGTGTCTGACAGACTTGATGAAACATTTGATGCTTCAAATCTTGAAAAGGTTACCGATATTATTCTTTTCGGCAATGCTACATACGATGAAAACGGAAAGGTTAATCTTTCAGACAGCTTTGATTCAGATGTGGATTTTTTAAGGAAACTTATTACAAACCAAAGATTTTATTTGAACATTCTTGGTCCATCATCACAATCTCAGTCAGATGATTGGAATGAACAGATGTATGACCTTGCTGACAGAAATACTTCCGCTTTTGAAAGCGGTGTGCTGGAAGCTGAGATAAAGGATGTGCTTTCTGAATATAATTTTGACGGTGTTGTGTTTGACTATGAATTCCCGTTAAGAAAAAAGGATTGGAAGTCATTTGATAAGTTTATTATAAGCCTTGATTCTGTGCTTGGTGATGATTATAAAATCGGTATGTCTATGGTTGGCTGGAATCTTAAGCAGTCAAAGGAAGCGATGGATGCAACAGATTTCTTTGAGATTATGAGTTATGACCTTTGGGACAAAGAGGGTAATCATGCCACTATTGATATTGCCAAGGATGATATAAAACAGTTTGAGAAAAAGGGATATGATAAAGCAAAGCTTGATTTAGGTGTTCCGTTTTATGCAAGACCTACAACAAAGGACGGCTATTGGTATGATTATAAATACTACTGCGATAACTTGGATGAAAACGGCCTTTATAATGATTCTGAAACAGGACTTACATTTTCATTTAATACCTATGATGTTATAAAAGAAAAGACCGAGATTGCACTTGAAAGCGGTATAGGCGGAATGATGGTTTGGCATTATTCCTGTGATACTTCTGCTGATAATGATAAATCGCTCTTTGGTGCTATTGACAGTGCAAAGCAGGAAGCCTGCAAATAGGGATTTTTGAATAATTTAAGAATAAACAAATAAAAAGCAGAGCACTTGCTCTGCTTTTTATTTGGATTTTTGTTAAATAAATACTGATATTACATATCCGAGGTAGCCTGCGAGCATTACAATACCCTGCCATCTCTGGAATTTTTTTGTAATGATTGTCGGGAATACAGCAACAGCAATAGCTGCAAGACAAACCATCATATCAATTGTAACTGATGAAGCAGAAACTGCGAGTGCACCTGTGCCCTTGCCCATTGAAACGAAAGAGCAGATAGGTAAAATAAGTGTTAAGTCGATAATGTTTGCACCTAAAATGTTGCCGACTGAAAGAGCACCGACCTTTTTTCTGAGTGCTGTAATTGTTGTTACAAGTTCAGGAAGAGAGGTTCCGATAGCAATGGCTACTACACTGATAACTCTTTGCGGAATGCCGAGTGACTGTGCGATTTCAGTACCATAGTCAACAAGCAGGTCAGCACCGATAACGATACCTGCAGCACCTAAAACAAAGAATGCAATATTCTTAGCCCAGTCCTTGCCTGTAGCAGTTTCTTTTGTGGGAACAATATCGTCCTCCTCCTGAAGACCGATATTGCTTGGAGAAGGCTCAATATGATGTGTTTCGTGCTTCATTGAAAGGAAGTTTTCAACAAAAAATACTACGAATACGATAATAAGAACAATAACTCCTACAGTTGAAAGTGAGTAGTAATCGTTAGTTTCACCCTCAAAGGTAAGTGACTGCTTGGCTGTGAAAATACATCCTACAACCAGTGCGGCTGATGCAAGGAACATCATAATACCCTTAGGGGCAAATTCCTTTCGTTTGATTGCAAAAGGCATACATACAATGAAAATACCCATAATCATTGCAGTGTTTGCTGTGACAGAGCCGATTGCATTGCCTGCCGCCATATCAACATTGCCTTTGGCGGTGGCCTGAATACTTACAATCATTTCAGGCAAAGTAGTTGCGACAGAAACTATTGTTGCACCGATTACGAATTTAGGCACACCGAGAATTTCTGCAATCCAGCTTGCACTGTCAACAAACCAGTCGCCGCCCTTAATAATAAGGATAAGACCGACAACAAACAGAACATACATTAAAACAGTTTGCATTTTTTTTACCACCTTATTAAATTTGTATATCTTAATAATATTACATTACTATAACATAATTTGTCAATATAAAATCCATATTGTGTTAATTATATTTTTATGCTAAAATAATAATAGAATTCGTTAGGAG
>JAIDEF010000181.1 GCA_029054965.1 Eubacterium sp. | reverse complement strand
GTTGAGGATATGCCGCAGTCAAGATTTGAGCTGATTGAGCGTTATTATTCAATGAGGAACAGAGTGCCGTCACGAATAGCTGTTGACGGTGAAATTGAGGATGAAGCACTTCTAAGAGAGTTTCTTGAAAGTAAGCGCGGCAAAAAGGTTGAGTTTATTCATCCTCAAAAGGGTGAGCATTTGTCAATAGTGAATATGTGCATTAAGAATGCAAATGAGCATCTTGCTCAGCAGCAGGGAAGACTTGGCAGAGAGCTTGCCGCGTTAGAGGAGCTTAAGGAGCTTTTAGGGCTTGAAAAGCTTCCTGAATATATCGAGTCCTATGATATTTCACATACCTTCGGTGCTGATAATGTTGCAGGTATGATAGTTTTTCATAATGGCAGACCGATGAAAAGCGCTTACAAGCGTTTTTCAATCAAGGGCTTTGACGGACAGAATGATGTCGGCTCTATGCAGGAAGTTTTAACACGTCGTTTTAATCATTATTATAATGATGAAGAAGGCAGCACCTTTAAGATATTGCCCGATCTGATTTTACTTGACGGCGGTGAGCCGCAGGTTAATGCTGTATTGCCTGTGGTAAAATCAATGGGTCTTAATGTTCCTGTTTTTGGAATGGTGAAGGATAATAAGCACCGTACAAGGGCTGTTGCACTCAGCGGCGGCGAGATAGAAATAAATTCGCATAGAAAGGTGTTTACACTTGTATCCAATATTCAGGAGGAGGTGCACCGCTTTGCTGTTACCTATCATCATAAAAAGCACACTAAAAGCACCCTTAAAACCTCATTAACAAATATTGATGGTATAGGTGATAAAAAAGCTAAGCTGCTTTTAAAGCACTTTAAAACTATCACTGCAATTAAGTCGGCAGATATTAAGGAGCTGTCACAGGTGCAGGGGATTAGTCAAAAAGATGCACAAAATGTATTTGAATACTATCATAAAATGTAAAAATAATGTAAAGTCCTTGACTATTAAATAGGTAGTTTGTATAATATATTAGTAAGAATTATAAGGAAGTTATTGTAAATGATGCGTGTTATAACCGGCTCAGCCAGAGGGCGAAGGCTTGAAACCCTTTATGGCGAGGAGGTAACAAGACCTACAACAGAATCTGTTAAAGAAGCATTGTTTTCAATGATTCAGTTTGAAATTGAAGGTAAAAAAG
>JAIDEF010000180.1 GCA_029054965.1 Eubacterium sp. | reverse complement strand
AAGCTTTAATCTTACCCGCATAGCGGGCAGTTGTTGAACGACCGCCACTCCGGTCGTTCTTTTGCTAAAGCATAATATAAAAACCACCCCAAAAGTTATGAGCTTTTGGGGTGATTTTATTTCAGGTTAATACTTTTAATGAGCTTTGGGATTTATTTCAATTATTTACTGATTTACATTTTCAGGTTTAATTATAATTCTGCAATCAGTTCTATTTCACAAAGAACACCCTTTGGCAAATCCTTAACAGCTACACAGGAGCGTGCAGGCTTTGATGTAAAATAAGTGCCGTAAATTTCATTGAATTCAGCAAAGTCATTTATATCCGCTAAAAAGCAAACAGTTTTAACTACCTTATCCATTGTTGTGCCTGCAGCTTCAACAACTGCCTTAAGGTTTTCGCAAACCTGTGTTGTCTGCTCCTCAATTGTTTTTGCTTTAACTTCATTGGTTGCAGGGTTAATTGCAATCTGACCTGATGTAAAGAGCAGACCATTAGCTTTAACAGCCTGAGAATAAGGTCCGATTGCGTTAGGTGCATTATTAGTGCTTACATATTCCATAATACTTATATCCTTTCTGAATTATTATATGTTTTTTAATCACAGACCTCAAAGCCTGCTGCTTTAAGGGCCTGCTTAATCTGCACAATGTGGTGATAATTTCTTGTTTCAACACCGATTTGCAGATAACAGTCTGTTATGTTCATATCAAGGTCTGTGCTGTCATAGTTTACTGAAACTACATTTGCACCCTGCTCTGCAATAATCTGACTTACACCTGATAACTGACCGGGTTTGTCGGAAAGTGCAATTGTAATGTTTGCAGTTCTTCCGCCCATTTTAAGACCGCGCTCAATTACACGGGAAAGAATGGTAACGTCGATATTGCCTCCCGATACAAGACAGCAAACCTTTTTGCCCTTAATGTCAGGGATTTTACCATTCATAACAGCAGCAACAGGCACAGCACCTGCACCCTCACTGATAAGCTTCTGCTGCTCCATAAGTGTTAAAATAGCAAGAGCAATTTCATCGTCACTAACTGTAACAATACCATCAACATATTTCTGTGTCAGCTCAAAGGTTAGGTCACCCGGAGTTTTAACAGCAATACCATCGGCAATAGTCTGTACCTTTGATAATGTTTCAATCTCACCATCAACAATTGACTTTTCCATTGACGGAGCGCCTGCCGCCTGTACACCATATACCTTGCAGTCAGGATTAATCTGCTTGATTGTGTATGCGACGCCTGCAATTAATCCGCCGCCGCCAATAGGAACTATAACAGCGTCAACATCCGGGAGCTGTTCAAGTATTTCGAGTCCGATGGTGCCCTGTCCCGCAATAACGTCAGGATCATTGAAAGGGTGAATAAATACGTAACCTTTTTCATCCTTAAGCTCGAGTGCTTTGTTATAGGCATCATCATAGACACCTTTAACCATACAAACCTCAGCTCCGTATTTTTTTGTAGCCTCAACCTTGCTTATAGGTGCCCCATCAGGCAGACAGATTAATGATTTAATGCCATTTTTAGTGGCTGCAAGTGCAACACCCTGTGCGTGGTTGCCGGCTGAGCAGGCAATTACACCCTTTGCCTTTTCCTCTTCACTTAACTGGCTTATTTTGAAATATGAGCCGCGGATTTTAAATGAGCCTGTTATTTGCAGGTTTTCTGTTTTTAAGTAGATATCTGCATCAGGGCAAAGATTTTTTGCCAAGATCATATCGGTTTTTCTGACAACCTCACCTAATGCTCTTTTTGCAGAATAAACTCTGTCAAGGGTTAACATTATATTTCCTCCGGATTACCAAGTAAATTTGCAGTCAGCATAACTGATTTCACCGTCACTGTCGGCATAAATAGTTAATAGCTGATTTTGACTATTAATATAATAGAACTGATACTGCACGCTGTCAATACCATTTTCGCCTGTTCCTATTTGTTTTGCATTATTACTGTGCAATTTTAGTTCATCGTTATAAATATTGCTGATACTGTCTGCAAGCTTTTGGGCATTGTCTGCAGCAAGCTTTTCCGTTTCGTCATTACGCTCGTTGGCATAAACAACACTTGCTTCACGGTTGTATTTGTATTCAAATTTTCCGTATTCAAGCTCGCCGCTTATTTCTGCATTTTCTTTGCTGCCAAGAGTGCTCATTACAGCGGACTTGAGCTTGTTGCCCTTCTGATTGTCACTTTTTGGCTGAGCTGTTGTTTTTTCAATAATAGGCTCTGTTGTGGTTTCGGTTAATGATACAGATTGCGGTTCTGTTGCAGCAGTGTTTTCGTCTGTGGTGGTTTTGCTGCAGGCAGCAAAGACAATACAAAGTGAAAGTGTTAATATTAATGTTATTGCTTTTTTCATAATAAAACCTCTGTTTTTTTATCTATTGTTATTGACTCAGGGGTAACCTTGCAGTCAACTGCAATGATTTCCACACCGCTTTCGTATGCTCTTTTCAGTTCTTCTGCAAAGGCCGGGTCATGCTCAGTATTAGGGGTAAAGCATTTGCATCCTTTCATCTGAATAACAAAAATTGCTGCTGCCCGGTATCCCTCCTGCTTAGCTTTTATCAGCTCACCAAGGTGCTTACGACCTCTTTCTGTTGGTGCATCAGGGAATTTTGCAACACCGTCAACCTCAAGTGTAACACCTTTAACCTCAGCATACATTTTTTCTTTTTCATTTTCTATGTAAAAATCAAGGCGTGAATCGCCGTATTTCGTTTCAGGTTTAATAATAGTCGGATTTTCAAGCAGTCCTCCGTTTTTTATCCATTCACCGACTGCTTTGTTGGGAGCCTGTGAATCCATATTAACAAGCACTTTGCCTTTATAAACAGCAATTAAATCATATTGTGTTTTTCGCAGAGGATTGCTGCTTTTTTCAAGAAATATCGTTGCACCGGGAACTAAAAGCTCCTTGCATCTGCCTGTGTTTTTTACGTGAACGATATGTTCTTCACCGTCAATTTCAACCTGTGCTGTAAATCTGTTCGGGCGGTTTAAAAATTTGCCCTTTTTTATGCTATTGTAATTCATACTTATTAGATTAAGTCAAATTGCTCAAACTGTCAAGAATTAATTATCTGTATTCTAAAAAATACTCAAAATTGTGTATTGAATAGTATACAGATTGGGTATAGAATGTTTAAAGAACAGGAGGAATGACAATGAATAATAATCATACCGTTAAAGAGAAAAAGAAAATTACTGTTAAATCAATCTGCTTTACCGCAGTGATGGCGGCATTAATTTTTGTGTTTACCTTTACATTTAAAATTCCGCTTGGCAATGGTTATACACACCTTGGTGATGCCATAATCTTTTTGTCAATACCTCTGTTAGGCTCAAAAAAGTCCTGCTTTGCAGCAGGTATCGGTGCGGCACTTGCAGATGTAATCGGCGGGTATACCATATGGGTGCCGCCAACCTTTTGCATTAAGCTTTTGTTAGTTTTAATCTGCGGTATTTTTGCAGAAAAGCTGATGAAAAATAAATTCTTCGGCTATATTATCGGTGCTGTTTTGGGCGGTGTTTTTCAAATTGCTGCTTATACACTGGTTAAAATTGTTCTGTTTGATAAGGCTTATGCATTTTCATCATTGCCTACGCTGGCAATACAGACAGCGGTGGGAATAGCGGTTGCACTGGTATTTATTGCAATGTTTAACAAAACTAATGTTACTGCCAAACTCAGAAAAATGGCAGAGTAAAGGAGTACAGCAATGAAAAAAATTGACGCACATACACATATCGGCAACTTCGGCGGATGGGCAGGCTTGTCCTTTACAAAGGAAAGACTGATTGAACAGATGGATGAATTTGAGGTTGAAAAAACCTTTCTCTGTCCGTCAAACTTTCAGAATAATGACGATGTTGTTGATGCTGTTCAAGCCTATCCTGACAGGATTGTGCCGTTTGTATGGGTTAACCCAGCACTGGATGACGTTGAAAAAAAGCTTGATAAGTACATAAATCAAGAGGGTTTTAAGGGCATTAAAATGCAGCCGCTTTTCGACAGCTTTGTTGCCGATGACCCTGTTGTGTATCCTGTTATGGATTTTGCCGGGGAATATGACATTCCTGTGTTTATTCACTGCGGTCATCCTCCGTTTTCGTTGCCGTGGAGTATTGCATTGCTTGCAGAGCAGTATCCTGATGTTAAAGTGACTATGATACATATGGGTCACGGTCACGGTGTCTATATTGATGCATCCCTAAAAATGGCAAGAAGATATAATAATCTTTACCTTGAAATGAGTGGTATGCCGATGGGCAGCAAAATAAAGGAGGTATATGAGACTGTCGGCAGTGACAGAATTATGTTTGGTATTGACTCACCATTTCATCATCCTACAGTGGAAATTCAAAAGGTGCTTAGCTGTGGACTTGATGAGAAGGCACAGGAAGATGTTTTCTATAACAATGCTAAAAAGCTGCTTAGATTATAATTGCTTGAAAATAATAAACCTCCGTCAACATTGTCAACGGAGGTTTTGTTTTTGTCTCTTCAGCAAAGAGTAAACCCCCGGTTCTACCGGGGGAAATAAAAAGCTTTAGTAAAAATAAAATCGCC
>JAIDEF010000018.1 GCA_029054965.1 Eubacterium sp. | reverse complement strand
CTGTATAATAAAAAAGGCTTTTATTATAATTTATATAATTCACAGTTTCCCAAAAGTAAATAAAAAACAAAAAGAACAGATTTAATCAAATCTGTTCTTTTTGTTTATACTGTTTTGAATTAGTTGTTTAATTCTGTATCCTTTGCATTCTGCTCAGCAATTCTGTTAGCACGCTTTTCAGCAAGCTCAACAATCATCTGCTGCTGAACCTTACCATGGATAGGATAAAGAATAAATGATATACCATAAAGACCTCTTGCGAGAGCAGGGAGGATACAGAAGATAGCCCAGATACCATTAAGCATCTTAGGATCAGTCTGAGGAATTGCATTACCAAGTGAGTCAGTAAGCGGTACATAATTGATCCAAGTAAGTACCATACCTGACAGCCAGCCTGTTACAGATGTAGCAAGCTTACCGAAATATCCCTGTACTGTTGTAACAAGTGCTTCATTTCTGAGTCCGTGCTTCCACTCCATATAGTCAAGAGCCTCAGCAGTAACAATCTGACCGCTTACAAGAAGAATTTTATTAGGAAGACCGCAGATTGTCAGTCCGAAAATTACCCAAATAAGGTTTAAAATTCTGTTATCGTTAAAGGTCTGTCCGAATGGGTGATAACCGATTAAGAACAGTGCCATATAAGCAAAGAAGCCGAATAAACCTGCAATTATGGATGTGGCTCTTCCACCCCATTTTTTAACCATCTTAGCAGCAACAGGAACCATTATGTAGTTAGGAATACCCGTAAATAATCCGCAAATAGTTGCGTTCATCAAAGAGCCTGTATTGTTAAGCCAGAAATATGACTCGGATGATCCGCCGACTGATTTGAATGAATTGAAGAAGTTTGCAAGAATAACAGCAATAAGAGGTCTGTTAGTAATAATATTCTTTAATGATTCAATAACAGAGGTTTCTTTCATTTCCTCACGGCTCATAAGAGGAACTCTTTCTCTCATATTAAAGCAGCCGAAGATGGCAAAGGCCGCAGACAGAATGAGCATAAACTTAGCGAAACCGCTGTATATGCCCCTCATTGTAATATTGCTGTTGATTTTAGGCAGCAAGGTTACAAATACAGGTACCAGTGACGGAATCCATGTTCCGAAAAGTTCAAAGAACTTTGTTGTAGTGATAAGGTTATCTCGTTCTGCAGTGTTTGGAGTAATGTTATAAATCATAAGACCCCAGGCACCGAAGTAACTCATACCAAGACCATATATGACAATAGCAACAGTTGCCCAGATAACCTTTTGTGTTGAGTTAATATCCGGTGCTGAGAACATC
Source organism: Eubacterium sp. (assembly GCA_029054965.1). Lineage (GTDB taxonomy): Bacteria > Bacillota > Clostridia > Oscillospirales > Acutalibacteraceae > Eubacterium_R. The sequence continues at coordinate 1,839 of JAIDEF010000018.1, read as the reverse complement.
ATATATCCGCCTATTACCCAAAGCGGAAGCGGTAAAATAAAGAAAGGCTTGATACGTCCCCATCTTGTTCGTGTTCGGTCAATGATAAGACCTGAAATAGTGTCATCAAGAGCATCATATATTGATGCAAAGAGATTGATGTTAGCATAAGCAGTTGTGTTCAGCTTAAGGAACTGAATCATAAAGAATTCCTTAAAAGCATCAACAAACTGAGTTAAATTCTTTTGACCAAAGTTAACCAGAACATATGCAGCAATTTCTTTTGGTGTAAGATAGCGCTTGTGAGTGTAGGCAAGCTTATCCAACTCGTCCATCTCTGCCTGAGTTAAATCTTCGGTAATAATTTCTTCTGCCAAAATTATTCCCTCATTTCCTTCCGGATACTGCCCGGATTATTAATAACAGTAATATACTATCATATAAAAGATATTAAATCAATACTTTTTTCTCTATCATCAATATTAAATTATCTTTCACTTTTGTATTGACAATTTGTCGAATAAATTATAAAATAGCTAAGTAAGTAAATAATATTGAAAGGGGTACATATCAATGGCAAGTACCTGTCCTAATTGCGGCAAAAAGCTTCATTTATGGGATATTAAGGCAGAATGCTCAAGCTGCGGAGTTTCTATTCCTAATTATAATTGGGAAGCGAGGCTTGAAGAGGATAATATTAAGGCTGAAAAGCAATTTGCTGTATTCAATAGATCTTTAAACAGAATTGCTTATTCAATTTACGGAACAAAGCTGCGTATAGCAAGACTCATTTTAACTTTTCTTCCTGCAATAGGCTTTATTCTTCCGTGGGCAACACTTAAGAGTGATGCTGAAAGTTTTGATTTAAGCATTATTTCTTTTAGCGGAAATAAATCACTTATTGATTTTTTCAAAAGCTTTTTTGGTGACACCAGTTTGTATTTTACTAATATGAAATTTGAAGAATACAGCGGTGCATTAACGCTTTCTTTTGCAGGCTATATTTTATTTGTGCTTAGTGCACTTTTAATTGTTATTGCATTTTTCTTGAATATAATTATGTGCAAGAAACCAAAGACAAAATCAACAGTTGTATTTGATGTTTTATCAATTGCTGCATCGGTGGCAAGTGTTGTATGCTTTGTTATGAGCGGTTCTCTTGCAAGTGAGGCTGTTGCATTCAATTTTGGCGACTTTGCAGTTCTTAACGGTTCTGCTTCAATCGGTTGGGGTTATTTTATTGCGCTTGCTCTTTTGCTTGTTGCAACCGGCATTAATATCGCTGTTGCTAAGGCACCTGCTAAAAGTGATGAAACTCTTGAAGAAGAAAGAGTTGCACGCGTTAAGGCAAAGGAGGAAGAAGAACGCAATAAAGAAATTGAGCGTGAAAAGGCAAGGCTTGAAGCTGAGAAGAAGCAGGCTGAAGAAAACGAAAGACTTGTTGAAGAAGCGAAGGCAAAGCTTGCTAAAAGCAAAAAGAAATAATTTTGGTTTTTATATAAAAAGGAGTGGTAACACACTCCTTTTTTCTTGACCTGTTTTGCAGTATTTGTTATAATACAAATTGGAGTGATGATTATGAAAGATAAAAAGAAAATCAGTTTAACCAAAGCACAGAGAAATGTTATAATAACTTTTGCGGTTATTATTGCTGTTGCAATAACAAGCTTAATTGTTTTTGAAACAAATCAGATATATTTTACAACAAAGCTTATGTATGCTTTTATGCCGCAGTAATATGTAGCTGAGCTTCACGAGGGAAAAATAGAATTTTTAGTTGAATATAATAAAGACTATAGTGATAAGGAAAGCAATTATGATCCTTTGCTGGCATTCAGATAATATTATTTTGATGAAAAT
>JAIDEF010000179.1 GCA_029054965.1 Eubacterium sp. | reverse complement strand
AACTACAGATTTAAAATTATTATCATCAGCGTGAATTAACATATTATTTCTCCTTATAATATAATTTGCAATGGCAAAAGCCTTCAAAGTTTTCGTCTGCAATCTGTTCCCTGAATTCCTTGCACATACAGATATTGTCATCAACAAGCTCAACCTTGCATGGGCAATATCCATTCTTGCGTTTTAATCCGTCCCTGAGTGCAGCAACAACCTTTTCGTTATCATTAAATGTTATTTTCATTTTATCACCAAAATTATTATTTGACAAAAAATAAACAATTATTATTTATATTGCATAGTAATTTTAAATGTGTTAATATGTTCTTGGAAATTTAAGGAGGATATATTTGCAATGGAAATTAAAATATCAGACAATATTAAATATATAGGTGCAAGCGTGAATGACCTTGATTTATTTGAAAGTCAGTATATTGTACCAAACGGAATGGCATATAATTCATATGTTATTATTGATGAAAAAATTGCTATTATGGACACTGCAGATAAAATCGTTAAATCACAGTGGCTTGATAATCTCAGCAATGCATTAGACGGCAAAACACCTGACTATCTCGTAATTCAGCACCTTGAGCCTGACCACTCAGGCAATATTCAGGCTGTAATTGATATGTACCCTGAAATTGAAATTATATGCTCAACTGCCGCAAAAAGAATGCTGCCGCAGTTTGCAGATATTAATTTGGACAAGGTAATTACTAAAAATGAGGGTGACACACTTGAGCTTGGCAGCCATACACTAATCTTTATTATGGCACCAATGGTTCACTGGCCTGAGGTTATGCTTTCATACGAAAGCAGTGAAAAGGTTCTTTTCTCAGCAGATGCATTCGGTAAATTCGGTGCAATTGATGCTGACGAGGGTTGGTCTTGTGAAGCAAGAAGATATTACTTTAATATCGTGGGAAAATACGGTGACAAAGTACAGGCTGTATTAAAGAAGGCTGCCGGTCTTGAAATTGAAACAATCTGCCCGCTCCATGGTCCTATACTTACAGAAACAATCCCTGAGGTATTAAGACTTTATAATCTTTGGTCAGCTTACGAGCCTGAGGATGAGGGCGTATTTATCGCATATGCATCAATTCACGGCAATACTGCTCAGGCCGCACATAAAATGAAGGAAATACTTGAGGCAAAGGGCTGTCCGAGAGTTGCAATTGCAGACCTTTCAAGGGATGACATTGCAGAATGTGTTGAAGATGCATTCCGTCACAGCACACTCTTATGTATGGCATCAAGCTACGATGCAGGTGTATTTGCACCTATGAGCGACTTTTTACACCATTTAAAGAGCAAGGCTTTTCAGAACAGACGTGTTGCACTTGTTGAAAACGGCTCATGGGCACCTTGTGCTGTAAGAGCTATGAAGGCTGAATTTGAACAGATGAAAAATATTACACTTGTTGAAAAAACAGTTACCATTAAAACTACTGTTAAGGACACTGACATCACTGCTCTTGAGGAGCTTGCTGATATAATAAAATAGAGGTAAATTATGTATACTGTATATACTAACGGCAACTTTATTTCCCTTAATGATGACAACACAATATATTCAATAATGGTTGTAGGCGGAAAAAAAATCGCCTATGTCGGATATAACACCCCTATCTGCTATGACAATGCAAAGATTGTTGATTTAAAAGGCGGCTATGTCATTCCGCTTATTAACGATATAGTCTATTATGACATAAGCCACGCACACTGCAAGGTTCTTGCCGAGGGTGAGCATGCTGATTTTATTGTGCTCAACAAAAACATTTTGACGGAAAAAGACCCGCAGATTTTAGCGGTATATAAAAAAGGCAAAAAAATCGTTTAACAAAAGCAACAGCCACTCAATTTTGAGTGGCTGTTATTCTTTATTGATTATTAAAAGGTAAAAGTTTCAATCTTGTATTCAGTTATTAAAACAACGAACATCTCCAAGCAATTTTATTTTTCCATTATGCACAATTAGTGCACCTTTTCCAAGTGATGTAGCATACACAGTCTTGCCACGTTCTTTTATTACTTTTTTTATGGCGGCATTTTGTGTTTCTGTATTCTCATAATGGACTTCCAAATAAAAATTATTCAGATATGGAATACCTTTATAATATGAAAACTCTTTGTATTTCTCATCCGGTGATAAATGATATTCTGCAAGCTGAATAACTGCTCCTGCACTGTAACCCATAATAATTCCGTTATGATTTAACAAAGTATCATATAAGTTAAATTCATTAATTCTATCCATCATTCTGTCAGGTAATCCGCCGGTAAAATACACTATATCAGCACTTTGAATTTTTTGTTCTGCAATTTCTTTTGTGTCAGAAAAATAATTAACAAATGATATATTACTTTTTGAAATTCCGTAAGCAGTAAGCCCTTTTACAATTCCATTGTAATACTTTCCTCTTTTCTTGCTATACAATTTATTCCAGTCCGATAAACACTTAGTTGTGCTGTCCATAAAAGAAAATGCAATAATTGCTACTGAATAATCAGGCTTTATATAGTTTTTCAATTCATTATATAAATAAGGTTCACTTATTTCATAACCCTCAAGCAAAATATTAATCATAATATCACCTCTATGAATGTCGTATGATATCAAAATTTCATATAAAGTATGTTCTTCTTAAATTAATACCCTAAACTCTCATTAACAATAATGACCTTTATCCTGTCTTTATGGCGCTGTTTTGCTGAAACAACGTAATTACAGCAAATTCTCTGCTGACTTTCACAGCCATCGCAAATCAGCGAATTTTCCTTATTAAGACTTATGCATTTTCCTGTAACTGCACAAGGTGTTTTGCAGTCAAGTCTTTTTGTATTTGGCGGTGCTGCGGTCGTTTTAACTCTGGTAACAGCTTCGTTTATATCCTCCACAAGCTTGTTAATACCTACAACGGCAATAACCTGTCTTGGTCCGTAAACAATGCAGGCAACACGGTTTGAATTGCCGTCAACGTTGTAAAGCTCTCCGTTCTCAGTAACAGCGTTTACTGAGGTAAGATATGTATCGCATCCAAAGGCACGGATATATGACTGTCTCAGCTCCTCGCCCTCTAAGCCTGACCTGTCAATATAGTCGTAGTTACCTGTTTTAATCATATCAATTGCGCCGATTTCTTTAAGAGTTTCCGACCCGCCGTGTGACACGCTTTCGCCATCTGCAATAAGCGTTTTAATAAGAGGAACAACCTCCTCCTTTGTTTCAACAAAATACGGCTTCATATTATTTTTTTCTAAATTTGCCATAGTCTTTTTAATATTCACAATCATTCCTCCATACTCCAATATTTTCTGTCAAGGCTTCTGTACTGCAAAGCCTCGGCAATATGATTAAGTTCAATATTTTTACTGTTATCCAAATCAGCTATTGTTCTTGAAATCCTCAGTATTTTATCATATGCCCTTGCAGACATACCCAATTTTTCAAAGCTGATTTTCAAAAGATTATTTGCTTCATCACTGAGCACGCAAAACGCCTTTGTCATCTGCGGTGTCATTTTAGCATTACATGTAACATCAGTTCCCTTAAATCTTTCACGCTGAACTGCACGTGCTTTATCAACACGCTCCTTGATTACGGCAGAGCTTTCTCCCTTAGCTTTATCGGAAAGCTGGTCATACAGGACAGGCGTAACCTCGATATGAATATCAATTCTGTCAAGAATAGGACCTGAAATTTTATCAAGATACCGTTTCTTAGCCGCAGGTGTACACTTACATTCCTTTGTTGGATGACCAAAAAAACCGCAAGGGCAGGGATTCATTGCACAAAGCATCATAATATTTGACGGATATGTTACCGAACCGCTTGTACGGGCAATATTTACAATTCCATCTTCTATAGGCTGACGCAGGCTTTCCTTTGCTCTGCGATCAAACTCAGGAAACTCGTCCATAAATAAAACACCATTGTGTGCAAGGCTTATTTCACCGGGCTTAATTGCAGTACCGCCCCCTGTTAATGCCTGCGCAGAAACTGTATAGTGAGGTGCTCTGAAAGGACGTTCATTAATCAAAGCAGTACCCTTTGGTATTCTGCCTGCAATTGAATAAATCTTTGTGGTTTCAAGCTTTTCTTCAAAGCTCATATCAGGCAGAATAGTAGGCAATCGTTTTGCCAGCATTGACTTTCCCGCACCGGGAGGACCAATCATCAGGCAGTTATGTCCTCCTGCTGCCGAAATTTCAAGAGCTCTCTTTGCCTCATGCTGACCCTTTACATCTGAAAAATCAATTGAATATGCCGTTTTATCCTGACTGAATTCACTGCTATAGCAGGGTGTAATTTTTTCCACACCTGCTATATGCTTAATTACCTCAAAAATATTTTTAACAGGCAAAACCTCAATACCATCAAGAACACTGCCCTCAAGCTCATTCTCCGCAGGTATAAATACTGCCTGTGCACCACTGTCCCGTGCTTTTATCAGCATAGGAAGAATACCATTGACTCTGCGGATTTCACCATCAAGCGACAGCTCGCCAACAAAGGCAAACCCATCGGTATCTCCCTTTAGCTGTCCGCTTGCCTTAAGTATTGCAATAAATACAGGAAGGTCATAAACTGAGCCCTCTTTTTTTATATCAGCAGGTGCAATATTAACAGTAATTCTTGAAACAGGAAAGTCGAGATGACAGTTCTTGACAGAGGCTCTCACTCTCTCCCTGCTTTCCTTAACAACAGCATCAGGCAATCCCACCAAATCAAATCTTGGCAGACCGTTGCTTATATCACATTCTACTGTTACCCCGAAGGCATCAAGACCGAAAACCCCCAGGCTTTTTACTTTTGCATACATAAAATCACCAAATTTATTATATCAGCAATTGTAATTATTGACAATATATTTTAATAGGTTTAGAATATAGATAATAATATATTAAGGATGTGTTCATATGGATATTAATGCACAATACAGACTATGGCTTGAGAAGGCTGTTGCCGATCCCGACTTAACCGAAGAGTTGAAAGCAGTCGAGAACAATGAAGATGAAATTCTTGACAGATTTTATCGTGACCTTGAATTCGGAACCGCAGGACTTCGCGGAGTTATCGGTGCAGGCACCAACAGAATGAATTACTACACCGTATGCCGTGCCACACAGGGACTTGCTGATTTTCTTAATAAGCATTTTGAAAATCCGTCTGTTGCTATCGGTTATGATTCAAGAATCAAAAGTGACTACTTTTCAATTGAGGCAGCTAAGGTTCTGGCAGCAAATGGTGTTAAGGTTTATATTTATGAGGAGCTTGAGCCTACGCCCTGCCTTTCCTTTGCAATAAGATATTTCAACACATCAAGCGGTATTATCCTTACCGCATCACACAACCCTGCTAAATATAACGGCTTTAAATGCTACAATTCAAACGGATATCAGATGACAGATGAAGAAGCTGATGAAACCTACGGATTTATTCAGAAGGTAGACTATTTTACAGGTATTAAATCAATGGATTTCGACAAGGCTGTAGCTGACGGAATTATTGAATATATGGGTGACACCGTTATTAATGCATTTCTTGATGAGGTGCAGAAGCAGTGCGTTAATCCTGACATTGTAAAGGAATCAGACCTTAAGGTTATTTACACACCGCTGAACGGCACAGGCAACAAGCCTGTAAGAGCAATACTTGACAGAATCGGTGTTAAGGATGTTTATGTTGTGCCTGAGCAGGAGCTTCCTGACGGCAATTTCCCGACCTGCCCGTTCCCGAACCCTGAAATCAGGCAGTCATTTAAATGTGCACTGAAAATGGCAGAGGAAATTCAGCCTGACCTGCTTTTAGCAACCGACCCTGACTGTGACCGTGTAGGCATAGCCGTACAGGACGGTGATGGCGGCTACAAGCTTATGAGCGGTAACGAGGTTGGTGCAATGATGCTCAACTATCTTTTGTCACAAAAGGCTGAAAAGGGTACTCTTTCAGAGCAGAGTGTCGCTGTTAAATCCTTTGTTTCAACCGACCTTGCAGAGGTTATAGCTAAAAAATACAACTGCACATTTAAAAACCTTTTAACAGGCTTCAAATATATAGGTGAGCTTATTACTCAGCTTGAGTCTGAGGGCAGAGCCAATGATTTTGTTATGGGCTTTGAGGAAAGCTACGGCTACCTTGCAGGAACACATGCAAGGGATAAGGATGCTGTGGTTGCATCAATGCTTATCTGTGAAATGGCAGCTTACTACAAATCGCAGGGCAAAAGCCTTGCAGAGGTTATGGATAGCCTTTATGATGAATTCGGCTATTATTTCAACGTGGTTGAAAGCTACACCTTTGAGGGTGCTGCCGGTATGGAAAAAATGGCTGATATTATGAATAGCTTAAGAGAATCAGCACCAAACAACTTTGCAGGCTATGAGGTTATCAGAGTTGATGACTACAAAACATCAACATCAATAAATGTTGCAGATTCAAGCACTGAAACAATTGAACTGCCAAAATCAAATGTGCTTGCCTACACATTAATGAACGGCAACAAAATTATTGTCCGCCCGTCAGGCACAGAGCCGAAAATCAAAGCATATATCACCGCAATCGGAAAGAATAAAGAGGAGGCAGGCGAAATTGCCGAAAAGCTGATTGCTGAGGCAAATGCGCTTATGAATTAAAATGAACAGGAAATGGGTTAAAATAACCGCAATTATACTTGCCGCATTAATGGCAGCC
>JAIDEF010000178.1 GCA_029054965.1 Eubacterium sp. | reverse complement strand
ATAGAAAGAAAAATCAACGAGAAATTTATTATTTATTGGATAGTCAACGATAGCGACGGTCAGTTGATTCCTTTATTAAAAAATGTAAAAGTTCTTGATTTGAATGCAGGCGGTTTGATAAAACGGATTTTCGCACGTGCAAGGCTGACTAAATTGGAATATACAGCTAAAGTATTTATTATGTCAAATAGGTTTTTATATAAGAGGCGTGACGGACAGCATTCGATTAATCTTGCTCATGGAGCAGCTTTAAAAAATTGCAGCGGTCATTATAATTTGCCCGATTGTGTTGACAGTGTTATGTGCCTGTCGGATTACCTGGCTGAATATGATGCTGTTAATTTTAATTGTGATGAAGAGAAAATGCTGCCTCTCGGCTATCCGAGAAACGATTTGCTTTTTGGTGAAAAAATTGATTTGCATAAGTTTTTTTCAGCAGCAGATTTTGATAAGGCTGTTTATTGGATGCCTACATACAGACAGCACAAAGACGGAAAATATAATACAAGCTCAGTTTCTTTTCCTATTATGTATGATGAAAAGATTGCAGAAAGAATAAGTCAAAAGGCAGCGAAGGAAAGGGTTTTAATTATAATTAAACCTCATCCCGCTCAGGATATGAGTCGGATTACCAAGCTGAATTTACAGAATATTGTTTTTGTTGACAATGAATTTTTGTCGAAAAACGGGCTGGAAAACTATGAGCTGCTGCGAAGCGTTGATGCTCTCATAAGTGATTACTCATCGGTATATTATGATTATCTTCTTTGTGATAAGCCAATAGGTCTTTGCTTTGATGATTTTGAAGAATACAGCAGCAATGAAGGCTTCACTGTTGATCCGGATTTCATTTTGGCAGGCGGCGAAAAGCTCTATAATGCACAGGATTTGTGTGACTTTATCGGACGTATTGTGGTTAATCAGGACTTACTCATTGAAAAAAGGAACGAAATAAAAAAACTTTGTCACACTTTTTGTGATGATAAATCCACTCAAAGGGTTACAGATTATATCTTAGAAAAGCTTAATAATTATTAGGAGTAATAT
>JAIDEF010000177.1 GCA_029054965.1 Eubacterium sp. | reverse complement strand
CAATTATATCATCTGTTATGTGGTCAGGTTCGAGAGAACCTAAGCGGACACGTGTGATTTTTTCATTATCTGCACATATTCTGACTGCATCAACAATATCAAAATTTTCATTTTTTCCGTAAGCAGATAGGTTAATTCCCACAAGCACAATTTCCTTGATTCCTGAATCCGCCAATGAATTAATCTCTTCTCTGAGATTATCAGGATGCTTTGACCGTACTCTGCCTCTTGATTTGGGAATAATGCAGTATGAGCAGAATCTGTCACATCCGTCCTCAATCTTTACAAAGGCTCTTATTCTGTCACTGAAGCTGCTGATTGAGCATTCACGGAATTTGTCACCCGCTTCATGTTTTTCTATATTAAGAATTCTGTTTCTATTTGTATTGTATTCGTTAATTAATTTAAGAATATCTCCGTCATTTTTATTTGAAAAAACAATGTCAGCTTCAATAAGTTTTTCTGCATCTTCAGGGAAGGCCTGCGGCATACAGCCTGTTAATATAACAACAGACTCAGGGTGCTTTCTCTTGAGCTTTCTGACATTCTGCCGTGTTTTCTGGTCAGCAGTGGCTGTAACTGTGCAGGAGTTGATTATGTAATAGTCTGCATGCTCAGTCGGTGAAACAATTTCAAATCCGGCATTTTTCAGCAGCTCGCTCATATATTCTGTTTCATATTGATTGACTTTGCAACCAAGTGTATAAAATGCTGCTTTCATAATCATCCTCCAAATCTTTTATGTGATTATAACAAAGTTTTGTTATTAATACAAGGTTTTGGTAATATTATTTAATGGTGATATTATGAAAAGAATAATTATTTTTGTTATGTCCCTGCTTATTTTTATTTCAATGCCTGTAAAAATAATGGCAGAGGATAAGGAAATTAAAGTTAAGTCAAGCATACTTATGTGTATGAATACAGGCGATGTTATAAGTGAAGAAAATGCGTATGAGCATATGTCTCCTGCATCAGTTACAAAAATAGTCAGTATGCTAATAATTCTTGAATCAATTGAAAGCGGTAAAATAGGTCTTGATGATATGGTTGCGGCAAGCGAAAATGCTGTATCGAAGGGCGGCTCGCAGATTTGGCTTGAGGTCGGTGAGCAGATGAGCGTAAATGACTTGCTTAAAGCAGTAATTATAGCCTCCGCAAATGATGCCTGTACACTCCTTGGAGAATATATTGCAGGCAGTGATTCTGCCTTTGTTGATATGATGAACAGCAGAGTTAAGGAGTTAGGATTAAAGGACAGTCATTTTGAAAACTGTACGGGTCTTGATGATGAAATAACAAATCATTACTCCTGTGCCTATGACCTGGCTGTAATAGCTTCAGAGGTAATGAAGCATGAAATTGTTACACAGTATTCTACTGTGTGGCTCGACAGTCTGAGAAACGGTGAAACTGAGCTAAACAATACCAATAAGCTTGTTAATAAGTACAACGGCATTACCGGATTGAAAACAGGAACAACATCAAAAGCCGGCTTTTGTCTTTGTGCAACCGCATCACGTGACGGGCTTAATCTGGTATCAGTGGTGCTTGGTGCAGACACAAGCGATGACAGATTTCAGAAGTCAGTAAATCTTCTTGATTATGGTTTTGCCAATTATAAGGTGCAGAAATTTGAGATTGATGAAAGTAAGCTTACGAATGTTAAGGTTAAAAATGGTGTTGTTAAAGAAATTAAACCCACAGCAGGGGACTGCGGTGAGATTATGCTGCCAAAGGCATCCTCGGAATTTGAATATGAATATAAAATTTCTTCTGAAGTAAAGGCTCCTCTTAAAGCAGGGGATGGGCTTGGAACAATTGTTGTAAGCAGTGGCGGCAAAGAAATATCAACCATAAAACTGGCTGCAGATAAAAATATAGATAAAATCACTTTCAAATACATATTTAAACACTTATTGAAGAATATTTAAAAATGTGTTGAATATTTTATAAAAATGGTGTAATATATTTATTCAAGCAAAATTTGACAATATGTTATACAAATTTGAGGTGGTACCATGTCTATGAAATTTATTTCAAATCACGCAGAGGGTATAGTTTCTGCTGCAGATATCAAGGCGCTTGAGCCTAAGGCAGTTGAGGCTATGAATACACTGCACAATAAGACAGGCGAGGGCAGTGATTTCCTTGGCTGGCTTACCCTTCCTACTGATTATGATAAGGAAGAATTTGACAGAATTAAAAAGGCTGCTGAATACATTAAGGATAATGCGGACATTCTTATTGTAATCGGTATCGGCGGTTCCTATCTTGGTGCGAGAGCAGTTATTGAATCTCTTAAGTCACCAAATTATAATTCAATAAAAAAAGATACACCTGATATTTATTTTATTGGTAATTCAATCAGTCCATCAATGCTCACAGAGCTTGTTTCAATCTGTGAGAGTAAGGACATTTGTGTCAATGTCATCAGCAAGAGCGGAACTACAACTGAGCCTGCTATTGCATTTCGTGTATTCCGTGATTTGGTTTACAATAAGTATTCTGCTGATGAAGCAGCTAAGAGAATTTTTGCAACTACAGATAAAGCAAAGGGCACATTAAAGAAGCTTGCAGATGATGAAGGTTATGAAACTTTTGTTGTTCCTGATGATGTTGGCGGCAGATTTTCTGTTTTAACTGCAGTTGGTCTTCTTCCTATCGCTGTTGCAGGCATTGATATTGATAAGCTTATGGCTGGTGCAAAGGAAGCACAGGATAGCCTTAATGCAGCAAATGTTGATGAAAACCCTGTATTAAAATATGCTGCAGTAAGAAATGCATTTTATAATAAAGGAACAAAGCTTGAGTGCTTTGTTTCATATGAGCCATGTATGGCGATGTTCAACGAATGGTTAAAGCAGCTCTTTGCTGAGAGTGAGGGTAAAGACGGAAAAGGACTCTATCCTGTTTCCTGTATTTTCTCAACTGATTTGCACTCAGTAGGTCAGTATATTCAGGAAAGCGGCAGCAGCTTAATGTTTGAAACTGTTATTAAGTTCAATAATCCGCACGATGATTTCTTAATCACCGAGCAGGACGGCAATATTGATGGACTTAATTTTCTCGCAGGACGTTCAATGAGCTATGTCAACGAAAAGGCTCGTCAGGGCACTCTGCTTGCTCATACTGATGGTGGTGTTGGTAATCTTGTAATTGAATGTGATTCTATTACTGAAAATGAGATTGGTTATTTAATTTATTTCTTTGAAAAGGTATGTGCTGTTTCAGGTTACATTCTTGGTGTAAATCCTTTCAATCAGCCGGGTGTTGAGAGCTATAAGAAGAATATGTTTGCTCTTTTAGGTAAACCGGGTTATGAAAAGGAAAAAGAAAGTCTTGAAAAAAGGCTTGGCATATGTTAATATGTAACTGTAAATAAAATACCTGGGAGGAATTCTAATATGATTAAACTTATCATAGGTAATAAAGGTACAGGAAAAACAAAAAAATTGATTGATCAGGTTAATGCTTGTGTTGAAAGCTCAGACGGCAATGTTGTTTGCGTTGAGAAAGAACCAAAGCTGACTTATGATGTTTCATCCAAGGCTCGCCTGCTTGAAACAGATACATATTTAATCAATGGTCACAAGGCTTTTTACGGCTTCCTTGCCGGTATCTGTGCCGGTAACTATGATGTTACTGATATTCTTGTTGATGCTACTTTCAAAATTGTCGGCAGAGAATATGAAAAATTATCTCAGTTCTTTGAAATGCTTTCTGAGCTTTCAGAGGCAACAGATGTTAACTTCTATTTCACAATCAGTTGTGATAAAGAGGATTTACCTGTAGAGGTATTTGATTACTGCGAAGAAATGTAATTATTATTTGAGGAGATATTTCAGATGATTATTGTTACAACAGAAACAATTAACGGCAAAAGCTTTAACCATTTAGGAATGGTTTGCGGTAATGTAGTTACATCAAAAAACTTTGTTAAGGATTTTGGTGCCGGTTTAAAATCAATCGTTGGCGGTGAACTTGGTTCTTATACAAAGATGCTTTCAGAAGCACGTGACATTGCTACACAGCGTATGATTCAGGCTGCTGAATCTATCGGTGCAGATGCTATTGTTAATGTAAGATATTCAAGCTCTGCTATTATGCAGGGTTCTGCTGAAATTGTTGCAACAGGCACTGCTGTTAAGTTTGTTGACTAATATTTTATTGTATTTGATAAAAGCCTTCATTATGAGGGCTTTTATTTTTT
>JAIDEF010000176.1 GCA_029054965.1 Eubacterium sp. | reverse complement strand
ATGACAGTACTTTTACGCATTATATTCCTGATGAAAATTTATCAGACGAAGAACTCATTATCTCACTTTATCAATTCTTACACTCATAAAAATGAGGTGATAACTTTGAAAAATAATTTCGGAATTAAATTACAGTTAATGGGCATTGCACTTATTGGATTTATACCATTTACTCTGTCAATACAGAATGGAGATGACTTTATATCTTCTGTTTTCGCAACAATCGGAGTATTTACTCCCTTTATCGGACTGATACTCTGTATAGTAGGTCTATTTTATAAAGAAAAATAAATTTCAGGCGGTTATCATATGGGAAACAACAATAAAGAAAACAGAGAAAACAAAAACATTCTCCCTTACGAAAAATATCTGAAGAAAATTTTAGAAAATCAGAAAAAACTGCAAAATCTCAGTGTGGTTATTATAATACTTTTATTAGCACTTATAGTTATCAAGCTGTTTATAACAGGGTAATAACAAAAAGGAATGACCTTTTTCCTGGTCATTCCTTTATATATTTATAAAAAAATACTTTTTCTGCAAATATATTGTTGACAAATGTTAAGAAGTGTGGTATTTTTATTTTAGGGAGTTTACCTTGTCAGGTAAAAATTATGAACTTAGTTTTTGAAAAACTAAGCAAATCAAACAGAATTGTTCGATTAAGTTTATAATTCATTTATAAACTACATTAATATTCAGCAAATCGTCAATGAGGTGCACTGCATCTAAAAAAATTCTTTGCTTTGTCGGCTTGTATCTGCTAAGCAAGCCTTCAAACCAGGGGGATGACAAACTTAAACCTTTTATGAAAGCCATAACTCTTTCATCATTATTCGCAATTTTGAGGTTTAACGAGTCATTCCCCATATTTTTTATTAATAAGTATAGTAAAAAGCCGCGAGCAAAATGTTCGCGGCTTTCATTACATATTTATATAATTGAAACTATTAATACTTTTTAAGCTGTTCCTCATTGAAATCCTCAAGGAACTCGTCGTATGTGCCCTTTCTGTCAAGGACAGTATTTCCTGAAATTTCAATAATTCTGTCAGCAACTGTCTGCACAAACTGATGGTCGTGAGAGGTGAACAGAATAGTTTCGGGATAACGGATAAGTCCGTTATTAAGTGCAGTGATTGACTCCAAATCCAAGTGGTTGGTAGGCTCGTCAAGCACAAGGACATTGGCACCTGAAAGCATCATTTTACAGAGCATACAGCGGACACGCTCACCACCTGAAAGCACATTAGCCATTTTAAGTGCCTCATCGCCTGAAAACAGCATTCTGCCGAGCCAGCCACGGATATCAGCCTCAAGTGTATAGGTTGTATACTGTCTGAGCCAGTCAACAAGTGTTAAATCAACACCGTCAAAATACGGGCTGTTGTCACTTGGGAAATAGCTCTGACTTGTAGTTACTCCCCATTTATACTCACCCTCATCAGGCTCCATTTCGCCCATAATGATTTTGAAAAGGGTAGTCTTTGCCACAACATCACTGCCCACAAAAGCAACCTTTTCCCTTGGGTGAATAACAAAAGACACGTCATCAAGCACCTTTCTGTCACCGATTGTTTTGGTGAGGTGGTCAACTCTGAGAAGGTCATTGCCGCACTCTCTGTCAGGCTTAAAATCAACATAAGGAAAACGTCTGCTTGAAACAGGCATTTCAATCATTTCAAGGGCATCAAGCTGTTTTTTACGGCTTGTTGCCTGCTTTGATTTAGCAGCATTTGCAGAGAAACGCTGAATAAATTCCTGAAGTTCTTTAATCTTCTGCTCATTCTTTTTATTCTGATCCCTTGCCTGTCTCTGACGCATCTGTGTATATTCATACCAGAAATCGTAGTTACCTGTATAAAGCTGAATTTTACCAAAGTCAACATCACAGATATGAGTGCAGACCTTGTTAAGAAAATGTCTGTCATGAGATACAACTATAACGGTATTTTCAAAATCAAGCAGGAAATTCTCAAGCCAGCGGATAGCTGACAAATCCAGATGGTTTGTAGGCTCATCGAGAAGAAGAATATCAGGATTGCCGAAAAGAGCCTGAGCAAGAAGCACCTTAACCTTAAGGTCTGACGGAAGCTCAGCCATTTTAAGATAATGGTATTCATCTGAAACACCAAGCTTATTTAACATAAACTCGGCATCGCTTTCCGCATTCCAGCCGTCCATATCGGCAAACTCTGCCTCAAGCTCACCTGCCTTAATGCCATCCTCCTCAGTGAAATCCTCTTTCATATAGAGGGCATCCTTTTCCTCCATAACCTCAATAAGTCTTGGGTTACCCATTAAAACAGTACGAATAACATCATACTCATCAAATGCAAAATGGTCCTGCTTTAAGACAGAAAGTCTTTCGCCGGGCGTAATGAAAACCTCGCCCTTCTGTGCTTCAAGCTCACCTGACAAAACCTTTAAAAAGGTTGATTTGCCTGCACCGTTAGCTCCGATTATTCCATAGCAGTTACCTGCGGAGAAGGTAACATTAACTCTTTCAAACAGGGCTCTTCCGCCAAACTGAACCGTTATATTACTTGCCTGAATCATATAATTCACTTACCTTTCGATAAAACATTGTGTATATAATACTACATAAATAATTTAAAAACAAGTATAAGTTGATTTTATTACAAAAACATATTATAATGTTATAAATATGCGAATTGATAAATTTTTAAAATCCCCCTGTGAAAAAGGAGAAAAGATATGGACATCAAAATTTCACCATCTGTGCTTGCAAGCGACTTTGCAAACCTTGAGAGCGAACTGAAAAAATGCAGTGACGGCGGTGCAGAGCTTATTCACCTTGATGTTATGGACGGCCATTTTGTTCCGAACATTTCAATCGGTGCACCTGTTATTGCAGCACTTGATAAGGTATGTGACACACCCTTTGATGTTCATCTTATGATTTCCGACCCTCTTTTTTATATTGATGATTTTATCAAAGCAGGTGCTGACATAATAACCTTTCACGTTGAATGTGAAAGCGATATTGAAAAAACAATTGATAAAATTGTTGATGCCGGCTGCAAAGCAGCTCTTGCTGTAAAGCCAAACACCCCTATTGATGCAGTTTACCCTTACCTTGACAAGCTGTCAATGGTGCTTGTTATGACTGTTGAGCCAGGCTTTGGCGGTCAGAGCTTTATGGAAAGCACTATGCCTAAAATTAAAGAGCTGCGAGCAAAGTGCCCTGATATTGATATTCAGGTTGACGGCGGTATTAATGCTGACACTGTAAAAATTGCAGGCAAGGCAGGTGCCAATGTTTTTGTTGCCGGCTCTGCTGTTTTCAAAAGTGATAACCCTGCTGCAACAATTAAACTTTTAAAAGAAAATGCCGAGTGTTAAAATATGAAGAAAAAACGCTTTTATAATAATAAAAACAGAAATCAGAAATGGACGGAACAGCCCACAGGCAGAAAAATTTATTTTGCAGATAAATATGTTGATGCTCCAAAGGATACTACTGAGCAGATTAAGAAAAAACGTGCTAAAAAGCCCTTTTTCACAAAAGAGCGCCGTGAAAAATTTTTAAAAGGCTTAATAATCACCGCAGCATCAATAGCACTTGTGGGAACAGGATATACTATAATGGATATCCATATGGACCGTAACGCTATGCCCTTTGTTGAAAGTGACGAAAACAACACTGCAAATCTGAACAACATTAACATAAGCATTAAGGGAAGCGGGTGCCAGTCACTATCACTTGACGGCGGTCTGATGCTGGGTGCTGTTATTGACACTGCAGCCGAAAACGGCTACACCTCGCTTGCTTTCGACCTAAAAAGAAATGACGGCACAATCGGCTACAACTCGTCACTTGCAACAATTTCAAGCTTCGGTGCAATATCATCACCGTCAGGTGATTTAAAGGCATCTGCAAATCTTTTGAAGGAAAATGATGTGCTCACGATAGGTATTATTTCCTGTTACAAGGATAACATTGCACCTGCTGCTGATCCAAGCTTTGCTCTCTTCAAGGGCGGCAGTTTATTCAAGGACAGTGCAGGAAACACATATTTAAATCCTTCAGCTGACAACACTTACAACTACATCAAAAGCATAATTGATGAAACAGTCGGAATGGGTATCAATGTATTTATTCTTGATAATTATGATTTGCCTGAAAGTGCGGATGAACAGAACGGCGGATTTGATAAGCTTTCCGAAAAGCTTTACAATGATTTTAATGAAAGCAACGAAAGCATAAAGCTGCTGAAAGCAATTGACCTGAATCTGAGCTCTGACAGTGCAAAGGCAGTCGAAAAGGAATGGCAGGAAAAAACAGAGAATTACACAAATAATAACGAAGATACTGTTTTCTGTATCACTGCAAAAAATCCTGTAATTGCAAAACAGTATCTGGACAGCAAAGGCATTACAAATTACATTATTTTTGAATGAGGTGATTTTATGAGGAGGAATATCAGCTTAGCTTTTATACTGATGCTCATTTGTTCCGCATGGATTATTACCCCTATAAATGCAGCAGCTAATGATAACACCACACCGGTGCTTATTGATATCAGCTTTAAAAACGCAAAAATTGACGGCACATTCAGCCATAACGCACAGGAATACTCTATAACACTGACGGACAACACCGCAACACCGACCCTTGACAGCTATGCACTCAAGGGTGATGCTGATTTATTCATCAATTACATTTATGATGAAACCAACCACCAGATAGGTCTTACTGCAACGCTTCAATATGAAACGGGCAGTAAAATCTATAATTTTACATATTCAAACCCTGCTGCTTATGTTCAGAACGGCAACAACAATCTGTCATCAATATACTCGCCATACAGCGAACTGTCACCGTCACTTAATGACAATGATACAGCCTACAAGCTGTATATTCCATCTGATTTGACAGAACTGACAATCACCCCTGTTACAAGCGATATCAATGCTTACTGTGCACCTGTCACGCTAAAGCTGTCTGCTGACCAGACACCGAAAATTACGCTGACGTGTACAGCCTCTGACGGAAATAAAAAAGATTACTCAATAAGCATAAAACGAGTTAACAAAACCACCGAACAGGTTAAAACGGAAATGCAGCGTCCCGATTATGTTTCATTTGTTGAGGGCACAAGACTTTTTGAAAAGCCTGAATTTATAATGATTATGTGTGCCGTTTCAGGCGGATTGATTTTAATAATGATTATGTTTGCTGTTACAAAACGAATTGCAGTTAACCCCTATGACAAGGAGGAAAAGCCATTCTACAGCAGCGTTGAATGATAAATTATAAAAGGAGATGATGTTATGAATCTTGAAGAAATTCAGATTGAAGAAATAATAGAAAAGCTTTCATCTCTTTACAAGAGTAAAAACTATTCTGAAATAAAAAAAATACTCACAGAATTCAATCCTGCAGACATTGCAGTGTTTTTTGATGAATTCAGCATTGAGCAAAGAATTCTGTTTTTCCGCATTCTTCCTAAAGAGGAAGCGGCAGAAACCTTTGTTGAGCTTGACAACGATACACAGGAAATGCTTATTCACGCATTTTCAGATAATGAGCTGCGTGATGTTATTGACGAGCTTTACCTTGATGATACCGTTGATATTATTGAGGAAATGCCTGCTACCATTGTTAAGCGTATTCTTAAAAGCACCGACAGTCAGACAAGAGCATCAATCAACACACTGCTGAAATATCCTGAGGACAGTGCAGGTTCAATTATGACACCGGAGTTTGTTGATTTGAAAAAAACAAACACTGTCGAGGATGCTATCAAGCGAATTCGCAGAACAGGTGTTGACAAGGAAACCATTTACACCTGCTATGTAACTGATGAATCACGTCATCTCATAGGTGTTATAACTGTCAAGGAGCTTCTTCTCCACGACAATGACGATAAAATTGAAGAGCTGATGGAAACCAACATTATCTATATCAACACCCACGATGATCAGGAAACGGCAGCAAATCTTCTCAGCAAATACGACTTTCTTGCACTGCCTGTTGTTGATATGGAGCAAAGGCTTGTGGGCATCATCACAGTTGACGATGCTATGGATGTCCTTGTTGACGAAAACACCGAGGATATTCAGAAGATGAACGCTATCCTGCCAAACGAAAAGCCCTATCTTAAAATGGGTGTTTTTGAAACCTGGAAATCAAGAATCATGTGGCTTCTGTTTCTTATGGTCAGTGCTACATTTACCAGTATGATTCTTAATGCCTTTGAGGATAAGCTGTCTGCACTCATTGTTTTAACCTCGTTCATTCCTATGCTGACAGGAACCAGCGGAAATTCAGGCGGTCAGGCAAGTGCAGTCATTATCCGTGCCCTTTCACTTAATGAAATTAATTTCAAAGATATTTTCAAGGTTTTGTGGAAGGAGCTTCGTGTAGGTCTTGTTTGCGGTATCACCCTTGCTGCCGTCAATTTTGTTAAGGTATGGTTTATTGACAGAACTCTGCTCGGTATGGACGGAATAACTATTGAGGTTGATCTGGTAATCAGTCTTACCCTTATTATAGAAATCATATTTGCAAAAATGGTAGGATGTGCTTTCCCTATTCTGGCAAAGAAAATGAAGCTTGACCCTGCAGTTATTTCATCACCCTTCATTACAACTGTAATGGACGCACTTTCACTGCTGATTTATTTTGGATTTGCCACAGCAATTCTTCACATTTAAAAACAAGACCCCTGCGGTTCACGATGAACTGCAGGGGATTTCTATATCTTGAAAATATCAGTCATTAACTCTTTTGTTCTTATAATAAAATTCTTTATCGTGGTCACTGATTTCACGCATAACACGGCAGGGATTTCCCACTGCAACCACATTTGCAGGAATATCCTTTGTTACAACAGAGCCTGCACCGATAACTGAATTATCGCCTATTGTTACACCGGGAACAATTATTGCACCGGCACCAATCCATACATTTCTTCCAATATGCACATCAACATTAAACTGCAATGCCTGTTCTCTCAGCTCAGGCAAAATGGGGTGACCTGCTGTTGCAATTGTAACATTCGGTCCTATCATTGTTTTATCACCGATATAAATATGCCCGTCATCAACAAGGGTGAGATTGAAATTTGCATAAACACTTTCGCCGAGATGAACATGTGCACCGCCCCAGTTGGCATAAAACGGAGGCTGAATATACGTTTCACTGCCTACCTCAGCAAACATCAGTTTCATTAATTCTTCCATTCTATCCTCATCACCAAGACCGAGGGTATTATATTCTTTCATATACTTTACACAGCCTGTCTGCACAGTCATAATTTCATCAGCAGTACAGTCATAAATCAAGCCTTTTTCCATTCTTTCGGTTTCAGTCACAGCAAAAACTCCTTTATCATTAATGTTGATTTTAATATAACAAAATACCAATTAAAACACAAGACTTTTACTTTACTTTATAACTGCGTGATGTTATAATTTAAGAGTATTGATGTATTACGCTTAAATTTAAGGGGAGTAATTATGAACAAAGACGTTGAAAAAATTCTCGTTACCGAGAATGAGCTTTATTCAATAACAAAACAACTCGGCGAAATAATCACAAATGACTATGCAGGCAAAAAACTGCTTGTTGTAGGAATTCTTAAAGGTTCAATATATTTTTTAACCGATCTTACAAGACACATTGATTTACCCTGCCATATTGATTTTATTCAGGCGTCAAGCTACGGTGATGGCACCGAATCAAGCGGAAAGGTAGAAATAATTAAGGATATTGAAAAGGATTTAAGCGGTTTTGATGTTCTGCTTGTTGAGGATATTCTCGATACAGGAAGAACGCTGAAACATATATGCGATATGCTGTCAGAAAGAAATCCCGAATCAATTGCAGTTATCACTCTGCTTGACAAGCCCTCAAGGCGTGTTGCCGATATTAAGGCGGACTATGTTGGAGTTGATGTTCCGAATGAATTTGTTGTAGGCTATGGTCTTGACTATAACCAATATTACCGCAACCTGCCATATATTGGTGTGCTTAAACGCGAGGTATATGAAAAATAATCAATTGACAACAATATAGTCTTAATGCTATACTGACATTATAATTAAATAGCTATTCGGTTTCCGGTCTGACAAACCGGGATTAAAAGGGAATTAGGTGAGAATCCTAAGCAACCGCCATTACCGTATTTGACGAAAGACATACCTAGGCAATGAGTAGTAATCCAAACCGTGGTTAAAATTGGCTGATTTGCCCTTACTCTGTGTTAAAAATACTCGGAATACGGCAAGTATTCCTGCGTTTTTGTGCCTTGATTAAGAACAAATCAGCCAATTTTAACTCGCAGACCCAAAATGCTTGCAGTAAAGATGAATTTTGATTTTTGAGATGGCAGCCTTGCTGACGCAAGGCAACAGCGAAAATTTCACAAATTCGCTTTAATTCTGCATTTTGGGCAGGTTCGGATTTCTATTCATTGCCTAAAGTCGGTGTATCAAGCGAAGTTTAAAATTTCTATATCATAAGTCGGGATACCTGCCGAAAATCTAATTCAGCTTTTGGGCAAGTGGAAAGGCAAATGAATTTAAAGACCTGCTGCACCTCTGTCCAAACAGAGGTGTTTTTTTATGAAAAAAAATATAAAATATATATCTATATTAATTACTATAATATT
Organism: Eubacterium sp.; assembly: GCA_029054965.1. Classification (GTDB taxonomy): domain Bacteria; phylum Bacillota; class Clostridia; order Oscillospirales; family Acutalibacteraceae; genus Eubacterium_R. The sequence continues at coordinate 4,652 of JAIDEF010000176.1, read as the reverse complement.
TATATTCGTATCATTTGTCGGCTGCAGCAGCGAAAACCCGCCTGAGGAGCAGACACTAAGTAATATAACATCTACATCAGCGAAATCAGTTGAACACAGCAAATCAACCGAACAAACCAGTCAGACAAAAAAAGCAGTCAGTGAATCCACCACGCAAAATTCAAATTCCGAACAAAACAAATCCACTGCTGCCACGTCAGCAACAAACTCAACAACAAAGAGTACCATTACAACAAAAAAAACAGACAATAAAACAACTGCTGCAAAAACTGAAACAACAACAGCAGCCACAACCTCATCAACTATCTCCTGCAGTATTGAAATTGAATGCAAAAAAATACTCAGCAATATGGAAAATCTCAAAGCAGGGCACGAGGATTTTGTTCCTGCTGACGGAATAATTATGAACACAAAAACCGTAACAGTGAATAACGGCAGCACTGCTTACGATGCTTTGAAATCGGCCTGCAGCAAAAACGGTGTAACAATAAATGCCCAAAACAGTGCATATGGCACATACATAAAAGGCTTTAATAACATTGATGAATTTGACTGTGGCAGGCAGAGCGGCTGGATATACACTGTCAACGGCAGCTCACCGCCGAAAAGCTGTGATAAATACACTATATCACAGGGTGACGCTATTGTTTTTTCGTTTGTATGTTAATCGGGGTTTTATCCTTGTTATCATAAAAAATTTATATTGGAGGAAAAAATATGAAAAAGTTTTTAGCAGTTATTACTGCAATCTGTGTAATGCTCACCGCAAGCATTACAGCATTCGCACAAGCACAGCCAAAAAGCGAAGATGTGCGAAAGGAAATTGACAAAATCGTTAATTACATCACCTCACAGAAAGAGGGAGATTACACAATTGATGATGCTGTTGATTTTTACTATCTCACCAACTCAGGTGCCGATTTATCTAAATACAATGACAAATTCATTGCAAGCGTTAAAGAAAACATCAAGGCTAACAACGGAAAGCTGATTACTCAGTACGGCGAGAGTCTTGCAACCTATGCCGCTGTCATTGAAATTCTTATGTCTAATGACATTGAAGTATGGGAATTTGAGGGCTATGATTTAACTGCAGCCTTTGCTGCAATGCCTGCTGATTCAGAAATGAATCCTTACTATTATAATATAGTAATCCCTGCTCTTTTCTACATTGAGGACGAAGCCTTCTGTGAAGCTGTTTGCAAAAACTTTGTTGACAAATATTACACAATGGGCAAGGGAATGGAAAACTGGGGCTATAGCTGTGACAACACTGCTTATTTCATTTCTGCAATATCCTATGCTTCAGATGAATACACAGCACAGCTTAACGATGCACTTAAGGTTATTGAAACCTACAAAACAGATGGCGGTTATTTCTGCGACAACCAGTACACAACAACCCTTAATGCAAATTCCACCGGTCTTGCACTGATGGCATATGCTGAATATGAATGGCTTGATTCACTGCTTGATGATAATGCTGAAACAATTAATCTGAATAAGAGCACAGAGATTTATAACCAGCTCAGTGCATTCAAAACCTCAACAGACGGTGCATATTCCTTTGAGGTTGGCGGCGAACCAAATCTTTTTGCAACATTTGACATTCTTCGTGGATTAACATCATATGTTAATGTTTTGATGATAAAAGAGTTGATTGATGAACCAATTGACTGGGACGACATTGAAGATCCTGAGGTTTCAGAGAAAAACCCGACAAAGAAGCCTGAATCAACAACAAAGTTCCAGGTTAAGCCACTTGTAACACAAAAAAATGATACTGCGGCAACTACTTCAACAGAAACAAAAAAGAATACATCTAAAAAATCACCTTCAACAGGCGCAGGCGCAATGACAATCGCACTGTCAATTGCACTTGCAGGTGCAGGAACAGCAGTTCTTGCAGCAAAGAAAAAGGAACAGTAAAAAGACAATCCACCGTTTCATTTGAAACGGTGGATTTTTATAATACCATATTTAATTTTCGTTACTTAATACATAACAGGTATAATATGCCGAAGCGTTATCACCATTTGCATTCTTGCCCCTGCAATACAACCTTTTCTCATCTGCTGACTTATAAAATTCATAACCGCTGATAGCCGTTATCTGCACATTCTCATCAGTATCCAGATTATGAACATTAGAAACAAGAACGCCATTGATGAGTTGCTCACTGGATTCTACTGAAGATGTTCCCCAATAGTCAGCATCATCAGGGAGATCTTTAACTACATTTTCATATTGAGGTGTTACATAGGTATTTCCGTTATAGAAAATGCAGGGACCATATATTAACCCCTTTCCATTCTTTCCGGGGATATACTCACTGTCATCAGAACAACCTGCAAACAAAAGAATTAATGATAAAATAATAAGTAATATTTTAAATATCTTTTTCATATTAAAAAATCACCTACTTTGCCCAATTATATGGAAAATGTATAAAATAAACTGCTTATTTTTATACGTTTTCCATATCACTAATACTTGTCGGTGAGGTATCAATAACCTCAAGCTTTCTGCCCTGCATCCAAAGCGACGGAGTGATGCGAAGCTTATATCCATAGCCTGCATCCATCTGCCAGTGTGCCATAGGGGCTTCGGGCAGACCGTAACAGGAAAGTATCGTCATCAGCACTCCTGCGTGACCCACAATTGCAACATTATTCGTTCCGGTTTTTATGCAGCCGTCAATCACCTTTTCAAATGCAAGGCATACACGGCTGACAAATTCAGCATTACTTTCACCAAATGGTGTACGAGCATTAATATCGCCCCTTATCCAATTTTTAAAATCATCATTATTCTTCAAATCCTCAGCGGTACACTGCTCAAATTCACCGAAATTATATTCAATAAAATCGTCTATTATAATAGTATTGCTTTCAGGAAACATAATTTTTGCAGAATCCTTACAGCGTTTAAGCGGTGAAGAAAACACTGCTTCAACCTTAGGATAATGCTCGTGTGCTTTTATCGTTTTAAGACTTGATATACTATCAGTAGTTAAAGGCAAATCTGTATGCCCAATATACTGTGCGTTTAAGTTACCTTTGGTTAATCCGTGACGGAATAAATACACTGTGTATGATTTCATATTAAAAAAGCTCCTTATTTAGCCAAATGTTACAAATAATTAACAATATAAAATTCACACTTTACAAATAGTAATATTGTGGATATAATACTATCTGTAATATGTGGAGGGTTTTATGGAAAAACGAATTGATGAAAAAAAGAATTTAAAAAAGGACAAGGCTGACAAGCTTTCAAATTTTGCAGCGGTGTTAACCCAGCTTCGTAAAGAAAGAGGTATCAGCCAGAAAAAGGCGGCATTGGATTTAGGTATAAGCCAGGCACTGCTCAGCCACTATGAAAAGGGTATAAGAGAATGCGGACTTGATTTTGTTATCAAATGCGGTGAATATTACGGTGTAACCACCGATTACCTTTTAGGTGTAAGCAACAACCGCAATGGTGTTGACACATCATATATTGATACACCAATTGATGAAAACGGCGAAATCAGTGTTGGCACACTGGCACAGGCATCAACATTCCTGCTCGATATCATTTCATCTGCTAAGGATGCACAGGCTGTTAAATACATCTATGACTACTATGCACTTTGTGTGTACCGCGGTGCACTTACAATGGCAAAAGCAGGTATTCTGCCAAAGGAAATATTCAAAATTGATTTTAACCTCGGAAGAGAGCTGGCAAACGCCGCTATTGCGGTTGAGGATGCCAAATTCGGTCTGCTTGAGGATAAATCAAGAAATGGTAACGATATGTGCGAAAGCAACGCTTTCATTAATCTTATAAACAGAGCCGAAGAACAGATTCTTACAAGCTTTTACCTTGATTAATACAAAGCAAACTGATTTTGCTCTGACTTAATATATTCAACAATTATCGCTGTGGAAATTTCTGCAGCGATTTTTTTAAATATTGGGTAATCTATCTGTGAGCTTTCGTCACCGCCGTCGCTTATTGAACGAATTACAGCAAAGGGTATCCCGTTAGCAAGGCAGGTATGACCGATTGCTCCGCCCTCCATCTCACCGCAGATTGCATCGAATTCAGTGCTCAAACGCATCTTAAGTCCGCTGTCTGCAATAAAGGTGTCACCGCTGGCAATTGTTCCACGGTGTATTTTTTCGCCGCAGGTGATTGCCGTGCGTGCCAGCCTTTCGCTCAGCTCCTTGTCGGCACTGACCTTGATAACATTAAGACCATTTATAAAACCTCGCGGTTCACCGAGAGCGGTAATATCTATATCATATTCACAGACATCAGTTGCAATAACAACATTTTTAATAACAACATCCTTTGAAAGTGAACAGCCCACACCAACATTTATGATTTTGTCAACATCAAAACCGTCAATCATAGCCTGAGTGCAGATTGCTGCATTTACCTTGCCGGGTGAGCATTGAGCAACACAAACCATAACATTCTCAATGAGTCCGCAGACGAATTCAACACCGGCTTTCTTTGTTACTGTTTTATTTGTAATTTTGTTTTTTATGGCATTTACTTCAACATCCATAGCCCCGATAATACCAAGCATACAAATTACCCCGTTTCATTTTAGTTGTTGATAAAAGCGCCGTACGCAATATATAGTGTTATTAATGTCTCTT
>JAIDEF010000175.1 GCA_029054965.1 Eubacterium sp. | reverse complement strand
ACTACGCACTCGGTGCGCACGAGCGAGCCAACTGTGGAAGAGTTGTTATTTGCTTGTACCGGGTAAGGCAATTCAAAAGATTGTCTGTTCAGATACGTGGCAAACCTCGTAATGTGTACTTCGAGGGTAGGCACAGGTTAGCGATACTATAATGTTGTGTGATAAAAAAGTTACCAACCATTCCAAATGGAACGATTGGTAAGCTTTGGTGCGAGAGACGGGACTTGAACCCGTACGAGTCGCCCCACACGCCCCTCAAACGTGCGCGTCTGCCGATTCCGCCACTCTCGCTCAACGATATGCATTATACCAAAGCTAAATGCATTTGTCAACCCTTTTTTACAAATTTTTTTAATTATTTGACATAGGCTGTTTATCATTATATAATTAACATATTAGTTAATATAATAATATAAAGTGCTTCAGGAGGAAATTATGATTAAGTATATTATTATTGCTGTTGTGGTGGTTGTTTTGCTGGCAATCATTTTAGGATTTATTTCAGCCTACAACACACTTGTTAAGCTCAGGAATTCTGTTGAAGAGGCTTTTGCCACAATGGATGTTTATCTGAAAAAGCGTTGGGATTTAATTCCTAATATTGTTGCGTCTGTTAAGGGCTATGCAAAGCACGAGGCGGAAACACTGCAGAATGTTATAACTGCAAGAAACGCCCGCTATCAGGATTTGTCAGTAGATGAAAAGCTTGAGGCTAACAAGGAGCTTTCACGTGGTCTTGCAAGCATTAATGTTGTTGCTGAGCAGTATCCGCAGTTAAGGGCTAATGAGAATTTTATGAATCTTAACAATCAGCTTCAGAGAACGGAAGATGATATTGCAAATGCAAGAAAGTATTACAATGCAGTTGTTAAAAGCTATAATAATAAAATTCAGATGTTCCCATCAAACATTGTTGCATCTATGTTTAATTTTAAAAGACAGACAATGTTTGCGGTTGAAAGCAGTGAGGAACGTGAAAATGTAAAGGTGGAATTCTAATGAAAAAAGTTAAGTCATTATTATGTTCACTTTTTATATTGATAATTGCTGTTCTTCCTGCATTCAATGCTTTTGCAGCAGGGGAGAAATACTATGCGTATGTAATAGATAATTATGATGTAAAAATAGATGTTGATGAAGATAACATTCTGCATATTACAGAAACAATTGACGTTTATTTCAATGAAGCACGTCACGGTATTTATCGTACTATTCCACGCAAATTTACTGTGCTGAGAGAGGACGGCAGCTTTTCAAATGCTAAAATCAAGGTGAAGCATTTCAAATGCAGTGATCATTATAAATTCTCAACATATGATTACCCCATTCAGTTTGGTAATGCGAACAGCACCATTACCGGCAGTCATACCTATGTATTGTCATATGATTATATTATAGGCAAAGACCTGCTTGAGGGT
>JAIDEF010000174.1 GCA_029054965.1 Eubacterium sp. | reverse complement strand
GAGCACCGTCAACAATCTCCTTAGCCTCTTTAAGACCAAGACCTGTTGCCTCACGAACTGCCTTGATAACCTGAATTTTGTTGCCGCCTACTTCTGCAAGTACTACGTCAAACTCTGTCTTCTCGTCAGCTGCTGCTGCACCGCCGTCTGCCGGTGCTGCTACTGCTACTGCTGCTGCAGCGCTTACGCCGAACTCTTCTTCTACTGCTGATACGAGCTCTGAAAGCTCAAGAACTGTGAGAACCTTAAGCTCTTCAACAATTGCCATAACTTTTTCTGATGCCATTTTATTTTCCTCCGATAAAATTTTTATTTTTTAAAGTAAAATTTGAATTTAATTATTCTGCTGTTTCTTCAGCAGGTGCTTCCTCTGCAGGAGCCTCCTCAACCGGAGCAGCTTCCTCTGCAGCCGGTGCGCAAGCCTCAACGCCGCCCTTATCAACGATAGCCTGAACTCCACGAGCAAAAGCTGCGATAGGTGCATTGAATACGTTGCAAACTGTAGCAAGAAGAACCTCTCTTGATGGCAGCTTTGACAGAGCGACGAGCTTCTCAAGAGTGATAACCTCACCGTCTAAATAACCGCTCTTTAATGAGAAGTTATTGTGTGTGTCAGCATACTTACCAAGAATACGTGCTGATGCTACGTAATCATCTGTTGATGTTGCGATTGCTGTTGTACCTTCAAGAACTGCATCAAGACCTTCAAGACCAGCGTCCTGTGCTGCTCTGCCCAGGATTGAGTTTTTAACTACTGTGTACTCAACGCCTGCTTCACGAAGCTCTCTACGAAGCTTTGTGTCGTCCTCAACGTTAATACCCTTGTAGTCAACAACTACACCTGCACAAGAATTCTTAATTCTTTCTGAAAGGTCAGCAACCATTTGCTTTTTCTTTTCAAGAATTGCTGTACTTGGCATTAATTAAACCTCCATAAATATTTGCCGCAAAAGCGGTCTTTATGGCTGTATCAGCTAAATAAAAAGTGCATTCCAAAGATATGGAATGCACGTAACAATCAATAAACATTAGTTAGTTGAAAGTTCATTCCTCGGCAGGCGTTAAACTTACGCAGAAAACTGCACCTGCTGTCTTTGGCTGAACAGCTATTGTATTTTAACACAAGGCTTTCACCTTGTCAATACCAAAGTAATAAATTACTCAGCAGTAACTGCTGCAGTACCAACCTTGTTAGGATTGATTTTGATACCAGGGCCCATTGTTGAAGCAACTGCTACTGACTTGATATACTGACCCTTTGCTGCTGCAGGCTTAGCCTTGATGATAGCATCAAGAAGAGCATTGAAGTTCTCCATAAGCTTATCAGTACCGAATGAAGCCTTGCCGATTGGGCAGTGAATGATGTTTGTTTTGTCAAGACGGTATTCAATCTTACCAGCCTTAGCCTCCTGAACAGCCTTAGCAACATCCATTGTTACTGTACCTGCCTTTGGTGATGGCATAAGACCACGAGGACCAAGAACCTTACCAAGACGACCAACGAAGCCCATCATATCAGGTGATGCGATTGCAACGTCGAAATCCATCCAGCCGCCTGAAATCTTCTGAACGAGGTCTGCATCACCAACAACGTCAGCGCCAGCCTCCTCAGCAGCCTTTGCAAGGTCACCCTTAGCGAATACTGCAACTCTTACATCCTTACCGGTACCGTTTGGCAGAACAACTGCACCACGAACCTGCTGGTCAGCGTGACGTGAGTCAACACCAAGACGGATATGAGCCTCAATAGTTTCATCAAACTTAGCTGTTGCGGTCTTGATTGAAAGATCAAGAGCCTCAGCTGTTTCATATAAATTTGCACGGTCAACTAATTTTGCACCGTCTACATATTTCTTACCATGTTTCATATTAAATTACCTCCAGTGGTTAATCGGATACTTCCTCCCACAAGGGAATTAGTCTTCTACTACTATACCCATGCTGCGTGCTGTGCCGGCGATCATTGACATTGCTGCCTCAAGTGAAGCTGCATTTAAGTCAGGCATCTTGGTTTCTGCAATCTTCTGAACATCAGCCTTTGTGATTGTAGCAACTTTATTCTTGTTAGGAACACCTGATGCCTTGTCGATACCGCAAGCCTTCTTGATAAGAACTGCTGCAGGTGGTGTTTTTGTAACGAATGTGAATGAACGGTCTTCATAAACTGTGATTACAACAGGGATGATAAGACCAACATCATTCTTTGTTCTTTCATTGAACTCTTTTGTGAATGACATAATGTTTACACCATGCTGACCAAGAGCAGGACCAACAGGTGGTGCCGGTGTAGCTTTTCCGGCAGGAATTTGAAGTTTAATTAAACCTACTACCTTCTGTGCCATAATAATTTCCTCCTAATAATGTGGTAAATGGCGAGATATAGGACTTCGGAAATAATCCCCACTTTAAACCGTGCTCGGATTGTTTCGATACTCTACTCTCTCCCACCATTATAGGCAAAACGGCAATTTCACCTACAATGATAATAAGCAGATATACTGCGAATTACTGAAATTTATTCATCGACCTTTTCAAGCTGGTCAAGCTCAAACTCAACAGTGTTTTCCCTGCCGAACATTGACACGGTAACATGAACGCTGTTGTTAGGAATATCAATTTCATCAACAGTACCTGAGAAGCCCTCAAGCGGACCGTCAATAACATTAATAAGGTCACCGACCTCATACTGAACCTCAACACTTACCTTTTCAAGGCAATTGTTCTTAACCTCTTCATCGGTAAGAGGCATTGGCTCACCCTCAGGACCTACAAAGCCTGTGCAGCCGCGGATGTTGCGCACAACATACCAGCTATCATCAGTCATTACCATCTTCACGAAAACGTAGCCGGGCATAAGCTTTCTTTGGTATTCCTTTTCAGTTCCGTCGCTTTTAAGCTCCTTAACTGTTTCTGTTGGGATTGCAACCTCGTGAATCAAGTCATGAAGATTACGATTTTCCACAACTGTTAAAATGTTGCTTGCAACCTTGTTCTCATAGCCAGAGAAGGTATGTGCAACATACCATTTTGCTTCTTCCATTAATAACAAGCCTCCCGAAATAAAATACTTAACAAAAACTGCAAATAATTACTCGGCTGCTTCTGTTGTGCTTTCAGCAGTAGTATCTTCCTGAGTTGTTTCACCGTCTGCTGTTGTATCAACGTCCTGTGATACTGAGGTTGACTCTTTATCAGCAAGGCTCTTGATTCCCTTCATACCGAGAGAAAGAACAGTATCAACACCATAAATTGCCACACCGACAATTGTGCAGACTATGATAACGATAATTGTATTTCTGAGCACCTCTTTAGGCTTAGCCCATACAACCTTCTTGCCCTCTGATTTTACACTTTTAAAGAATGACGCAATGGATTTAAAAGGATTCTTCTTTGACTTCTTTTTTGTGTCCTTGGACTTTTCAGCTTTTTCAGCCTTCTTTGAAGTCTTCTTTTCTTCAGCCATTTTCGTCCTCCTATTACTTTGTTTCTCTGTGAAGTGTGTGCTTCTTACAGAAACGGCAATACTTGTTCATTTCAAGTCTGTCAGGTGAATTCTTCTTGTTTTTCATTGTGTTGTAGTTGCGTTGTTTGCATTCAGTGCAAGCTAAGGTAATCTTAACTCTCATAAATAGCACCTCCGTTAAAATTTCGATAAATAATCTCCCTCGTGCCGTAAAAGCAAAATACAGGCAAAAAAATAAGACCTATCGGTCAATCAAACCTATTTACGAGGTACAATTACTATATCACAGAGTCAAATCATAGTCAAGCATTTTTCATAAAAAAGTTTGCAATTAGCAGCAATTTATATTATTATATATAGACAACACTATGTATTGTGCAGGAGAGCCGATATGACCACAATTATAATCGGTGCAGGCGCAAGCGGACTTGCCTGTGCCATAAGGCTGAAACAGAATAACAGCGAAAACGAGGTTATCGTTCTTGAGCGTTTGAGCACGGCAGGAAAGAAAATTCTTGCCACAGGCAACGGCAGATGCAACCTGTCAAACAGCTCAGCCGATGGCTGTAAAAAGGTGCTTGATTTTTTCAGCAGTCTGGGTCTTGTTACAAGAACAGACGAAGAGGGCAGAATTTATCCTTACTCAAATCAGGCAGCAACCGTGCTTGACATACTGCTTGAAAATTGTGAAAAGCTCGGGGTGGAAATTATAACTGAGTGTACTGCCGAAGCTGTTGACAGGGATTTAACCATAACAACAAATCAGGGATTATTTATGGCTGACAATGTTGTAATAGCCAGCGGCGGTATGGCACAGAAAAAATTAGGCTCAGACGGCAGTGGTTTCGGAATACTGAAAAGCTTAGGTCATAAAATAAGCCCTCTGTCCCCTGCTCTTGTTCAGCTCACATCACCAAGCAAGTATCCAAGACAGCTCAAGGGGCACAGAGTAAAGTGCAATATGTCCATTCTGCTTGACAACAGGGTTATAGGCAGTGAATACGGCGAGGTGCTCTTTGCTGATTATGGACTGTCAGGCATTGTTACAATGAATCTTTCGCACATTGCAGGTGAAAATTTCATATCAGACAGGCCTAAAAAATGTCACGCTGTGCTTGACCTCGTACCTGAAATGAGCACTGCTGAATTAACCGAATATATTAATAAGTATAAATCATTAAAAGGAATACTCGGCACACGGCTTTCGGCAATCATAGAAAAACAGGCTGACGGAAATGCCGATAAAATGGCTGAATTTGCAAAAAACTGGAAGCTGATCATCAACGGCACCAAGGGCTTTGATTTTGCACAGATAACAAACGGCGGTGTAAAAGCCGATGAACTGACTGATTATAAATCGAACTTAGCTGATAACATTTACGTCTGCGGTGAAATTATTGAAGGTAATCTCCCCTGCGGCGGATTTAATCTGAATCAGGCATGGCTAAGCGGAATAACCGTTGCGGATAATATAGGTGAAAAATATGATAAGAATTAATGAAATAAAGCTGTCACTCGACGAGGAGGAAAGCCTGCTCATTGACAAGGCAGCAAAAACATTGAAAATAAACAAAAAATATATTGACTCTTATACTATTTATAAAAAGAGCATTGATGCAAGAAAAAAGGATGATGTGCATTTTACGTATTCAATTGATGTCATCATCACCCTCGACGAGGAGCAGATTGTATCTAAATGCAAATCAAACAAGGTGCAGCTTGTTAAGCCTTACAAATACGAGCTGCCTGTCAACAACCGCACCAGCAAGTTCAGACCGATTGTTGTTGGCTTTGGCCCTGCAGGTATGTTTGCAGGCTTAATTCTTGCAGAAGCAGGATTAAAGCCAATAATCCTTGAACGCGGAACAGATGTTGACACCCGAACAAGGGATGTAAACAAATTCTGGCAGAAAAAGGTGCTGAACGAGGAATCCAATGTTCAGTTCGGCGAGGGCGGTGCAGGCACATTTTCCGACGGCAAGCTTACCACGGGAATTAAAAGCCCTTTTATCAGAAAAATACTTGAGGAGCTTTACGAAGCAGGTGCACCTGAGGAAATTCTCTATTCCTCAAAGCCGCATATCGGCACAGACCGATTAGTTATTGTAGTTAAAAATATAAGGAAAAAGATTGAAAAACTTGGCGGTGAGGTTAAGCTTCAATGCAAGCTTGAAAAGCTGATTTGTGCAAACAGCTTTGTTCATGGTGTTACCTATTCCCATAATGGTGAGCTTATTGACCTTGAAACAGACAGCGTTATTATGGCAATCGGTCACAGTGCACGGGATACTGTTGAAATGATGTACAATATGGGTGCTGAAATCATTCAAAAGCCGTTTTCAGTCGGTGCAAGAATTGAGCATCCGCAAAAGCTGATTAACACTGCACAATACGGCAGATTTGCAAACCATCCAAAGCTTGGTGCTGCTGATTACAAGTTAGCCTGCCACGGGCTTCACGAGCGTGGTGCTTATACCTTCTGTATGTGTCCCGGCGGAACAGTTGTTGCTGCCGCCAGTGAAAAAGAGGGTGTTATTGTTAACGGTATGAGTTCTTTGGCACGTGACGGCGAAAACGCAAATTCCGCACTGCTTGTGGGTATTGAACCAAAGGATTTTCCGAGCGAGCATCCACTGGCAGGTATATACTACCAACGGGAAATTGAGAACACTGCATACAAGCTTGCAGGCAGTAACTACAATGCACCTGCCCAGCTTGTGGGTGATTTTCTTAAAGGTATTGAGAGCAAAACTCTCGGCAGTGTCAACCCAACCTGCCCCACAGGTGTAACCCTTACAAACCTTGATGATTGTCTGCCACAAAAGGTATCGGCAACAATGAAATCTGCTATTGTTGAAATGGACAAAAAGCTGAAAGGCTTTAATATGTATGACGCAGTTTTGACTGCTCCCGAAACACGTTCTTCAAGCTCTGTACGAATTTTAAGAGATGAATTTTTGCAGTGCAATATAAGAGGTGTTTACCCATGCGGTGAGGGTGCAGGCTATGCAGGCGGTATAGTTTCCGCTGCAGTTGACGGTGTGAAATGCGCTCATGCGGTACTTAGTGATGAACATTAAACTTTCGTTTTAACGGAGGAACAGAATATGAGAATGAAAAGAAAGAAAAATCTTGAGGAGCGTATTAATGCATCCTCAGATTATCTTACAATAATGCACAATGACTCGCTGAATTATAACGATGCTATCAGCGAGGATCACAAGCTGAACTTCAGCGAATTATTCGGCAACGACAAGCCTGTTTACTTAGAGGTCGGCAGCGGCAAGGGGCAGTTTGGGTGCACCTTTGCACAGCGCAACCCCGACAAGAATATTCTTTGTGTTGAAAGGAACAGGAATGTGCTCATTCTTGCAATTGACAGTGCAAGAGAAATGGGGCTTGATAACATCCGTTTTCTTTGCGGAACGGCTGAATATCTTCCGTCATACATAGAGGAAAAGTCTGTAGAAGAAATTTATCTTAATTTTTCCTGTCCTTTTCCAAAGCACAGGCATATTGCCCACAGACTTACCAATCCACGATTTTTGGAGATATTCAAAAGAATAATGAAGGATGATGGTGTGATTTGTCAAAAGACAGACAATATGCACTTTTTTGAATATTCACTTGAACAGTTTTCAGCATGTGGCTTTAAGCTATCCAACATATCACTTGATTTGCATAACAGTGACTTTGAGGGAAATATTGTGACAGAATACGAGCAGAAATTCTCTTCACAGGGCTATCCTATCTACCGATTAGAAGCACGGCTGAAATAAATTTGAAAAATTTTCAAAATTTTTCGGACACTTTTAATTTTTCATCGTCTGTATAAGTGAAAGCTTTCATACTAAGCAGGAAAGGACGAGAGATTATGTCATTATTCAAAAAGAAAACTCCGGAAAAGAAAGAAAATGAAATCAATGCTGCAAATGTTGATTTAAGGAACTATACACCAAACGCACTCAAAGAAATTGAAAGAATAAATGCTGCAGTTGTTATTCTGCCTAAAAATCCTGACAATGAATTAATTGAAGCATATGCTGCAATTAAAGAAAAGAATTTTGCCGTAGAATTAGTACTTGACGAAGACGAGTACTTAATTGAGATGAGCGGCATAAAGACAATCAGCAACAACCTTGAGGATGAAAATGGAATATATGATGTCAGCGGAATCACTGTTATTAAAGGCTTAACAAAGCCAATCAGGATGATCGCCAGCGGAATAACCGTTATTGACAAGGACAGCAGGGTTAATTTCATTTCCAAAAGCGGAATTACTGCAGAGGTTAATTTTACAATCAGCGAAGCAAAAATTTTTTCAAAGGATATTGAGCTTGATAACAGATTTATTGAGCTTCTGCCTGACTGCTCTGTTGTTGTGGGCAGCGGTGACATCATTTTCAACAAGGATGTAGTTGAAGAAAGTATAATCGGCAAAAGCATATACTTCATTGCCTGCAAAAATATTGAGTGCAGTAAAAAAATCCGCAGTGCAGTTATGGCAAAATCACTTGTAGCCAACAAAATAATCAGCAATGGATAATGACAATATAGTAGCCGTTTTTAACGAAATCTATGACAAATACTACAAAAAGATTTATGCGTATTTCAAAAAGGATTTCGGCAAAGACGATGCAGAGGATTTAACCCAGCAGACCTTTATGCAGCTTTGGGCCTGGCTGCCGAACAGATATTTAATAGAAAATAAGAAAGCATTAATCTATCAGATTGCGAAAAATGTTAAGCTTGACAAGTTCCGCAAAAACAAATTAATGCTTGAAACCATGCTGCTGCCTGAGGACTTTGACCCAATGGACAGAAACAGCTTTTCTAACATTATCGATTACAAAATGTCTGTTTATCAGCTCAAACCGAAGGAACAAAATCTGCTGCTTATGTCACTGCAGGGATATAACAGCAAAGAAATCGGCAAGGCAATGGGCATAACTCCTTCTGCCGTCAGATCACGGCTGCAAAAAATCAGAAATAAATTAAAATGATTTACAATTTAATAACTTTGGTTTTCAACGCAGCCATTGTCGCAGTAACCATTTTAATTTGTGCGGCAGGCATTGCAAAAAACTGAACAACAATAACAAAACACCCGAAGGCTTAACCTTCGGGTGTTTAACACTTTAATATTAGTCAGCTGTGTATGGTAAAAGTGCAATGTGTCTTGCTCTTTTGATAGCTGTGGTAAGCTCTCTCTGATGCTTTGCACATGTACCGGTTACACGACGAGGAAGAATCTTTGCTCTTTCGGAAACAAATCTCTTTAATTTAGTAACGTCTTTGTAATCGATTACTTCGGTCTTTTCAACACAGAAAGTACAAACCTTTCTACGGCCCTTACGGGGACCGCCGGCTCTATTATATGCCATAGTTAGTTTCCTCCTTTAAAATGGTAAATCGTCGTCATCATCGACAATCTCTTCAAAATCCGAATTATCAGCGCTTGCATAACTTGGTGCAGGCTGTGAGAATGCAGGATTTGCTGTACCGCTCTCAGCTTTTGAGCCGCAGAATGATACATTGTTAGCAACAACTGTTACTGACTTTCTCTTATTACCATCCTTGTCAGTGAAATTTTCTGTCTGGATTGAACCCTCAACAGCAATCATTGAACCCTTATGGAAGTAACGAGAAATAAATTCAGCAGTTTGACGCCAAGCTGTAACATCAATGAAGTCAGCCTTTCTCTCTTCACCCCTTGCCTGATACTGTCTGTCACAGGCAATCTGGAAGCTGATTACCGAAAGACCGCTTGGTGTTGTTCTGAGCTCAGGCTCATAAGTTAATCTGCCCATTAAAACAACAGAATTAATCATAAATCAGCCCTCCATTACTCGCCCTTAGCAACGATTAATGAGCGAAGAACACCGTCAGTGATGTTGATTACACGGTCAAGCTCTGCAGGGAATGCTTCATCGCAAGCAAAGTTAATAACAGTGTAGAAGCCCTCATTTTCGTAGTTGATAGGATATGCAAGTCTGCGCTTACCCCAATCCTCAACTTCGCCAAGAGTGCCATTTTTGCTGATGAGGTCAGTAAACTTTGTCTTTAAAGCCTCAACTGCATCCTCTCCGTTTGCAACAGAGAAAACCATTACGATTTCATAATTTCTTAATGCCATTCTTTAGCACCTCCTTCTGGACATTATGGTCTGTATCTCTTAATACAGACAAGGATTGCCTTTTAATTAAAGGCTTGTGTATTATAACAAAAAAGATTTAATCTGTCAAGACAATCTTTTTATTATACATATTTTAAAACATCTATTATTTTTTCAACCACAGGAACGTCGGTACGAAGGTCTGTATCCTTAAACCAGCCGTAGTTCATTCTGACCGCTTTCATTCCCGAATCGAGTGCACCCTGGATATCGTTGACAGGGTGATCACCAACATAGGCACACTCCTTAGTTTCAAGACCGAGCTTGTCTGCCGTGTACCTGAAAATCTCAGGATCCGGCTTATGAATACCGATATCGCCGCTGACAATAACAACATCACAGTACTGAGCCAGCCCACTGTTGTCAAGCTTATGATGCTGTAAATATGACGGACCGTTTGTGATAACGCCCACAATAAAGCCCCTGTTTTTAAGCTCGGCAAGCAGCTTTGGCGAATCAGGAAAAATAACATTATGGTCACCAAACTCAGTATCATAATGATTTGCAAGTGTTTCAGCGGAAGGTGCATCCTCCCAGCCCCACATATCACAAAGCTGTGCACACCATTCAATCCTGTTGACATAGCCGCCATTACCTGTAATACGCATATCCTGCTTGCGTTTTTCTTTTTCATCGGGTGAAATATCGGAGCAGAAGGCGTCAAGAAATGAGTCCATATAGCTTTCAAAGGCAGCAGTTCTGTCCTGCAAAGTTTCATCAAAATCAAATAATACTGCTTTTATCATTAATGAGCTGTGCCTCCAATTCATCAACATTTTTAAAAACCTTTTCGCCCCTTAAATATCTGAGGAGCTCAACTCTGATTACTTTACCATATAAATCACCGTTAAAGTCAAAAATATGTGTTTCGCAAAGAGTATGTTTAACTCTCCAGGTAGGACGATTGCCTATATTGGTAAAGGCTTTGTATTCCCTGCCGTCAACAAAAACCCGGCTTTCATAAACACCGAATTTAACTGCAGCAAGTCCGTCAGGATAATTCTGATTAATGGTTGGGAAGCCGATAGTTCGTCCTCTCTTATCACCCTGCAGAACCTCTGCCTCAAAGGTAAAATTATAGCCGAGCATTTCATTTGCTCTGCCGATTTCGCCATTTTCAAGAGCTTTTCTTATCCTTGTTGATGAAATAGGCTCGCCGTCAAAGTCAAGATGCTCAAGAATTCTTACCCAGATATCTCTGCTTTCAAGATACTTTCTCATATCAAGTGCAGACCAGGATGCCATTCTGCCGAAACGAAAGTTAAATCCGCACAGAATCATACCGGCACCGAATTTGTCAACAAGAATTTTTTCAATAAACTCCTCGCCTGACATATTTTTAATTTCATCGAAATCGGCAAACACCACATTGGGGTAGCGTTTTTCAAAAATGCTTTTCTGCATTAAAGAAAAACGATTATTCACCGAGTAAATTATAACATCGCTTGCACCTGTAATAACCATCTGATGCGCCCTGTGCATACCATCAAAATCGCCGAGTGCAACCGCTGTTCTTTTTTCATTTTTTGAATTATTCATATTAATCACGTTTTACTAAAAGCCGTTTGACTGCAAGTTCATTTTTATCCAGACAGGCTTCACCCAGACCGAGTAACAGACCTTGGGGTGAATAAACCCTGTAAAGTCCTGTATCAAGCCTTTTTCTTATTCTGTCAAGTGCCAATGCACCGCCGTTTGAAAAACGCCTTGCCTGTGCATCAGACACATAAACACTGTCATATGCCTTTAGTATTTCTTCAATATCAATCAGCAAATCGTCAAAGCCCAGGTCATTATCCTTCCTGTGCTGAAGCTCGGCAAGTGTAACACAATCCTCTGATTTAAAGCCCATAGCAAGCGTTCTTTCAAGAGAAGTCATTGTTGCACCACAACCAAGCACCTTGCCGATGTCGTCAATCAGAGTGCGGATATACGTACCCTTGCTGCAAACCACATCAATAACATATTCATTATCACTGCAGCCCACCAGCTTAAGCTCCTTAATCTCAACCTCACGTGCCCTGCGTTCAACCTCAATACCCTGCCTTGCTAAATCGTAAAGTCTTTTGCCGTCAACAGAAACCGCAGAATACATTGGCGGAATCTGTGATATTTTGCCTCTGAATTTATCCAAAGCGGCTTCGACATCGTCTTTACCTGCATTAATTTCATACTCACCTGTAACATTACCGGTAATATCAAGCGTATCGGTAGTTTTTCCAAGCACAAAGCCCGCTCTGTAGCCCTTATCACTTTCAGGAAGATAATCAAGAAAGCGAGTAGCACCGCCAAGCATAACAGGAAGAACACCTGTTGCCATAGGGTCAAGTGTTCCTGTGTGCCCGGCTTTTCTTTCACGGGTAATTCCGCGCACCTTAGCCACTACGCCGAAAGAGGTTATATCCTTATCCTTGCTGATACAAATTATACCTGTCATTTAAGTAATTCTCCGCATTTCTCAACAAGCTTAGCTTTCGCCTCAGCAACACCGCAGTCAAATCTGCAGGCTGCCGCCTGGTTATGACCTCCGCCGCCGAAAGATCTTGCAAGCTCTGCAGCATTAACAGTTTCAAAGGTTCGAAGCGAAGCCTTGCAGGTACCATCAATTTTTTCCCTGATTGTAATACCGATTTCAACCCCCTCAACCTGTCTTGTGAGCGGTGCAAGTGCCTCAGTTTCCTGTTCATTTGAGCCGGTCTTTTTATACATATCCTGTGTAACAGTAATAACAGCAACTCTTTCATTCTCGAAAAATTCCATAGATTCAAGAGCCATACGTTCAAGACGTGCATATGTTTTGGTTTTTGTTTCAAACATAACACGGTTGATTGTTCCGTTATCAGCACCAAGCTCAATTAAATCGGCTGCTGCACGATAGGTTTTTGCAGTAGTGGAAGCATATCTGAAACAGCCTGTATCAGTAGTAAGCCCTGTATAAAGACAGCCTGCCATTTTACTGTCTATCTCAACATCCAATGCTTTGATTACATCATACATAATTTCACAGGCCGCAGGAGTATCCTCCAGCAGAAGATTATCCGCATATTCAGTATTTGTACTGTGATGGTCAATACACAAATCAATATGGTACTGACCATTAAGGTCACCCAAAAGGTTAGGTGTGGCAACATCAACTGCCACAACATAACCCGGTTTAAATCTTATCGGTGCAATATCGTCAAAAAGATAATTATATTTTTTCGGTATTACATCACTGTTAATAACAGCACAGATTTTGCCGAGCTTCATTAAAGCACGGCAAAGTGCAAATCCGCATCCCAGAGTATCACCGTCAGGGTGAGCATGGGTGAGAATTAAAATATTATCATTATCTTTAAGAAGCTGTGCACACTGATTAACGTCAATTCTCATTACTTATTTCCTTGATTTTTTCAAAAAGGTCCATACCCTTTGCAATAGAGTCATCAGCAATAAACCTGAGCTCAGGGCTTTTTCTTAAATGGAGCCTTGAGCCAAGCTGCTTTCTGATATAACCGCCTGCACTTTCAAGCCCTTTTACAGAGCTTTTGGCAGCCTCAATCCCCTCCATTGCACTGATATACACTTTAGCGTAGCTTAAATCACGGCTGACCTGAACCTTAACAACAGTTAGCATTCCGCTGATTCTGGGGTCTTTAAGCTCGCGCATAATAGATATAATTTCTCTTTTT
>JAIDEF010000173.1 GCA_029054965.1 Eubacterium sp. | reverse complement strand
GTTCAGCGTGCAGAGCTTTCTAATGCAAGAAGCATAGGCGGAATGCTGGCACAGCTTCCCGTTATGCTGATTTTGCCAATGATTATTTTTGATGAAAATGATAATCCAAAAGGAAATGTTTTCATTTATGTTGTTTTAATTATGGGTATTATCGGCTTTATAGCACTGTATTTTCTTAGAAGAATGGTAACCGAAAGAATTGAACCGGTTATACAGAAAAAGCAGAAATTCAATTATCTTCAAACCTTCAAGGCATTTCTTCATAACAAGCCGATGCTTGGTGTAACTATTTCGAGTGTGGCTATGCTCGCATTTTTAATGACTGTAACAAGCACAATACAATACACATTTATGTGCTATTTCAAAAACACCAAGCTGATACCTGTGGGAACTGTTATATCAATGCTGCCAATGATTATAGCAATGATTCTGTGCAAGCCGCTTGTAAAAAAATTCAGCAAAAGAGCTTTGTGCACATATCCGTTTATTCTGTCTATTGCTGCATCAGTAATTTTAACCTTTGTAAAAATTTCAAATCCATTTGTATGGTTTGCTGTTCTTGCAATTGTTATGTTTGCCGTAGGTATATATAATGTATTAACCTGGGCAATGGTTGCAGACTGTATAGACTATCAGGAAAGAAAAACCAAACGCCGTGAGGAAGGCTCAATTTATGCAACCTACTCACTGTTCAGAAAGCTGGCACAGGGAATCGGTCAGGCTGTTATTGCCCTCGCCATTGACTTAACAGGTTATGTTGCTGCAAGTGGTGCAGATCAGACACCTGCAGTAACAAATAAAATTTATACTCTTACAGGAGCACTACCATTAATAGGTTCAATAATATGCTTTGTAAGTATGCTGTTTCTTTATAAATTTAACAACACTCAGAGGGAGGATGCAGTTTGAGAAACATTTTAAATATAAACGAAAACTGGAATTTCACTAAGGAAGGCAAAACAGAAATGGTTAACCTTCCTCATACCTGGAATGGTACTGACGGACAGGATGGCGGCAATGATTATTACAGAGGCACCTGCATATATGAAAAGGAAATTCCAAAAAAGGATATGCCTGATGGCGACGAAATATATATTCAGTTTGAGGGTGTTAATTCAAGTGCAAAGGTATATTTTAACGACAAAGAAATTGCTGTTCACCACGGCGGTTATTCAACCTTCAGAGCAAAGCTTGATAATATTAAAGAAAACAACAGAATAAAGGTTGAAGCAGATAATTCACCAAATGATTTTGTTTATCCTCAGATGGCTGATTTCACATTCTATGGCGGAATATACCGTGATGTCACACTGATAGGTGTACCGAAAAAGCACTTTGATCTCGACTACTGCGGTGCTCCCGGTATTATGGTAACACCTATTATTAAAGGCAGTAATGCAGAGGTTACAATACAGGCCTTCTGCAATACCGATTCCGAGGTTGAGTTTGAAATAACAGAGGGCAATGAAATAATTGGTACTGCAAAAGCAAGCGGCAAAAATCCAGAAGCTGCAATAACGATTGCAAACGCTCACTTATGGCACGGCATTGACGACCCTTATCTTTACACTGCCACAGTAAGGCTTATGGAAAACGGCAGCACTGTTGATGAAATTTCTGCACGCTTCGGCTGCAGAAGCTTTGATATTGACCCTGACAAAGGCTTTATTCTGAACGGCAAAGAATATCCTCTCAGAGGTGTTTCACGTCATCAGGACAGACCGAAGATAGGTAATGCTCTTATGCCTGAGCACCATAGTGAGGATATTGAACTGATTTATGAAATGGGTGCAAATACAATACGTCTTGCCCATTATCAGCACAGCCAGTATTTTTATGATTTATGTGATGAAAAAGGATTTATTATCTGGGCTGAGATTCCTTATATTTCAAAGCACCTTACTAATGGTGTGGAAAATACAAAGCAGCAGATGACAGAGCTTATCTGCCAATGCTATAATCACCCGTCAATTGTAACCTGGGGAATTTCAAACGAAATAACTATGAACGGCTCTGACCCTGCACTGATTGAAAATCATAAAATTCTTAACAAACTGGCTCATTCACTGGATAAAACAAGACCAACAACTATTGCTGCAGTAACAATGTGCAGTATTGATGATGAATATGTGCACATCAGTGACATACTTTCCTACAATCATTATTTTGGGTGGTATGGCGGCAACGTAAATATGTATGGTCCGTGGTTTGATAATTTCCACAAAAAATATCCGAATAAAGCAATCGGCATCAGCGAATACGGCTGCGAAGCTCTTAACTGGCATACATCTGAGCCTGAACAGGGTGACTATACAGAGGAATATCAGGCATATTACCACGAGGAGGTAATCAAACAGATTATTGACAGACCGTATCTATGGGCTACTCACGTATGGAATATGTTTGACTTTGCTGCCGATGCGAGAGCTGAGGGCGGCGAAAACGGTATGAACCACAAGGGACTTGTAACCTTTGACCGCAAGTATAAAAAGGACAGCTTTTATGCATATCAGGCATGGCTCAGCAAAAATCCTGTTCTTCACATATGCGGCAAAAGATATGTAAAAAGAGTTGAGGATATAACAAAAATCACCGTCTATTCAAATCTTGACGAGGTAGAGCTTTTTGCCAATGGAAAAAGCATCGGCAAACAAAAAAAGGGCAAATACCCGTTTTTCTATTTTAATGTTAAAAATCAGGGTGAAACAGAACTGACTGCAAAGGCAGGCGATTTAACAGATAAAAGCTTTATTAAAAAAGTTGACACCTTCTGTGAAGATTATCGTATGAAAGAAGAGGGGGCCGTAATCAACTGGTTTGAAATCAACACGCCTACAGGCTATTATTCTATTAATGATACAATTGGTGATATTCTTTCAACACTGCGAGGTAAGCTTGCTGCCTTAAAAATCATAATGAAGCTTAAATCCGAAATGAGCACAGGTAACGAAAAAGGCAGTGAAAAGGAAAACGGAATGAGTCTTGCCGGCTTTAAGCTAAACAGCACAATGATTGAAATGGCTAAAGGCTTCACTGTAAAAAGAGTATTTATGATGATGGGCGGCAAATTCACCAAAGAACAGATTTTAGAAATAAATTCAGTCCTCAATAAAATAAAAAAGCCAAAAAAATAAAAATAAAGCAGAAGAAATGTGAAAACAATTCTTCTGCTTTTAATTTAATTATAGAAGCTTTTTATTTTTTTATATTCATCCTCACTTATTT
>JAIDEF010000172.1 GCA_029054965.1 Eubacterium sp. | reverse complement strand
ATATATAAGTTTTTTAAATAATTCTTGCCTTTCAGAGTCAAGTCAATTCCACAGTTTTAAAATTTAAATCTCATCATCAGTTAGCTTGTCAAATTTTGCAATATCAGTAAATAGCTGAGCAGGATTTATTTCCAATCCTCTGCAAATAGCTAACAATGTATCAAGCTGGGGCATGGTTCTTTTTTGAAAAACATTTGTTACTGTGCTTGGAGGCAAGTCACTTTTAAGAGCAATCTTATAGGTTGTCAAATGCCTCATATCTTTTAATTCTATAAGAGCGTCTACAATATCTTCTGATTTCAACATTTTATCCTCCGAAAAAGTATGTTATTTAATGATTTATATTATATATCATGTATAAAAAAATATTGTCCGCTATATTGGTCAAAATTAATTATTCCATATTATCTGTTAAAAGCATTATTGCGGTAAGTGCAGCAACGGGGGCAGTCTGGGTGCGCAGTATTCTTTTGCCAAGGGTTGCAACTGTTCCGCCGTTTTCTTTTATCAGATTGACCTCGCTTTCCTCAAAGCCGCCCTCAGGGCCGATATAGATTGAAACAGTTTCAATGTCTTTGCTGATAATTTCTTTAAGAGGTGCGCCGCCGCCCTCATAGAATAAAATTTTTAATTGGCTGTTATCCTTTGATACTGCTGTTTTTAAGTCAGTCATTTCACCAATTGTCGGGATGATACCTCTGCCGCTTTGCTGTGCTGCTTCCAGTGCAATTTTCTGATAGCGTGCCTGCTTCTTTTTTGCAGATTTGCTGTCCGGTCGGCTGACACTCCTGTGTGTCAGTACAGGCTGAATTTCGGTTATACCAAGCTCGGTGCATTTCTGAATAATATCCTCAAGCTTGTCCCCCTTAGGCACACCCTGATAAAGCTTTACCTTAACTGTCGGCTCGCAGTTATTTGCCTGCTCATAGCAGACAGAAAGAGTTACGCTTTTGCCGTCAATAGTATCAATTATACAGCCGTAGTCCTTGCCGTTGCCGCAGGAAAGCGTCAGCATATCACCTGTTTTCATTCTGAGTGATTTTGAAATATGGCGTGACTGTTCTTCATTTAAAATTACTTTGCCGTCAGGCTCAAAATCAATAAATAGTTTTTGCATTTCTTTTCCTCTTATAATATGTATTACAGATTGTTTCTTGCCCAGTGGAACAGATACTGCTGTGCAATTCCTCCGATTCCGTTAAAGCATTGGGGAAGTCCTTCAGGATAATACTCCATAACTCTTTTCATCCACACATCAACAGGGAATGCATCGTAAAAGCCGAAGCCGAAGAGCAGTGCACAGTTTGCAACCTTTATACCTACTCCGTAAATGCTTAAAAGCTCTTTTCTTGCATCGTCAAGCGAAAGGGTTTTTATTTTTTCTAAGTCAATTTCACCGCCTACAACAGCTTTTGATAGCTTTTCAAGATATTTGGCCCTGTAGCCTGTGCCGAGTGCTTCAAAATCTTCAACAGTTAATTTGCTTAGCTTTTCAGCAGAGGGGAAGGAATAAAAGCCGTTGCAGACTTCATCACCATATGTTCTGCATAAACGGTCAATGATTCCTTTTATTCTTTTTATATTATTCTGCTGGCTGATAACAAATGAGCATAAAGCCTCCCAGCTATCCTGATTTAAAATTCTGATACCATAGTATTCGTCAACTGTGGGAGCAATCAGCTTGTCCTGTTTCAGTGTATCACAGATTTTTGTGTAATCCTTTTCAAAATCAAAATAGTCTTTCCAGATATTTTCGTAATTTTCTTTTGTTGTGTTTTTCAGAGTGACTGTGTCGTCATTTTTTGAAATGTTAAGGTATACGCCTTTGACTACACCGCTCCAGCTATTGTCATCATTTTTCACCCAACGGAATGCCTGACCGCAGTCAAGGGTTAAATCAAGGTCAAGACATTCAACATTTTCAAGAATTATATCGTTGCCTTTGTAAGTTATGTTCATAAAATTATTCCTCTTTTCACCTACAGAGAGTATAACATTTTTTTGTCAAGAGTGAAAGTAAAAAATAGCAATTTACACAAAAAGTTATGTCAAAAGGGTTACATTTGAAATTGTTGAAAACTATGTGTAAATTATTGAAAAGTCAAGTGTTTTTTTAAAAAATTTAGTTTTCAACAGCAATTTTTACGCAATACTGCGGTGTTTGACGCACTTTTTAACATTTTCCACAGAGTTTTCCACAAGGCTTTTAAATCACGAATTGTATACTTTTGGTTATTAAAAATCTTGTCAAGAATTATTTTTTGAAAAAATTCACAAAAAGCGACAAATAATTTTAGGTATATTTTAAGCCACTTTTTCCTACACTAATTGTATAAAAATTTGAAAGGAAATCAAAAATGATTAAGGGTGTCAATAAGCAGATATTGGAAGTGACTAATACGGAAAATCCATACTTTGAAAAAATAATTTTTTTTGTTAAGCCCGAATACAAAACGGCAGACAGAAAAAAATTGCAGAAGGAGGCAGAGGCATTGGCAACAATAACTCAGAAGCCCCCTAAAATCAAAGTTCCGAAAAAGAAAATTTTAAGGATTGCTGTTGGCTCCGTGTTGTTCACAGGAGCAGGCTTCGCTCTTTCATTT
>JAIDEF010000171.1 GCA_029054965.1 Eubacterium sp. | reverse complement strand
AAGAACGATTGTGCCGTCGTTTGGGTTACCGAACTCAAGCTTGAAATCGATAAGCTCAACACCGATTGAAGCAAAATACTCTTTAAGAACATCATTAACTGTGAATGCCATTTCTTTAATCTGCTCAACCTCTTCTCTTGTAGCAAAGCCGCAGGATACAGCGTGATAGCCGTTGATAAGCGGGTCGCCGAGATCATCGTCCTTGTATGAAAACTCGATTGAAGGGCAAACAAAATCCATACCCTCTTCAAGACCTAAGCGCTTGCAGATTGAGCCTGCAGCACGGTTTCTGATAATAACCTCAAGCGGTACGATTGTAACCTTTTTAACAGCAGTCTCTCTGTCGGAAAGCTCCTCAACAAAGTGTGTTTTAACACCCTTCTTTTCAAGAATCTGCATTAAATAGTTTGACATTTTGTTGTTAACAACACCCTTGCCTGCGATTGTGCCTTTTTTAAGGCCGTTAAATGCAGTAGCGTCGTCCTTATAATCAACGATAACAATGTCAGGGTCCTCAGTAGCCCAGACCTTTTTTGCCTTGCCCTCATAGAGCTGTGTTGTTTTTGTCATAGCTTATTTTCTCCTTTATTTCAAATAAATTATTTTTTATAAACTGCCTTGATTCTTTCAATTGCCTCAACGGTCTTTTCTGCATTGCCGAAGGAAGTCAGTCTAAAATATCCTTCGCCTGCAGGGCCAAAGCCTGAGCCCGGTGTACCGACAACCTGACACTTTTCAAGCAGCTCGTCAAAGAACTCCCAGGAGGTGTAGCCCTCCGGTACTCTCAGCCATACATATGGTGAGTCAACTCCTCCATAGCACTCAAAGCCTGCGTCACATAAGCCGTCATAGATAACCTTTGCATTCTTCTGATAATATGAAAGAATTTCCTTGATCTGCTTCTGACCCTCTTCTGTATAGATAGCCTCGGCAGCTCTCTGTGTGATGTATGAAACACCGTTGAATTTTGTTGCCTGTCTTCTTGCCCAGAGTGGGTTAAGGCTTGTACCGTTAAATACCAATTCCTTAGGAACAACTGTGTATCCGCAGCGCATGCCAGTAAATCCTGCTGTCTTTGAGAAAGAACGAAGCTCGATAGCACAGGTCTTAGCACCTTCAATTTCATAAATTGACTTAGGAATATCATCGCTAACAACAAATGCCTCATAGGCTGAGTCGAAAAGAATTAATGAATTGTGCTCGTTAGCAAAATCAACCCACTTCTTTAACTGCTCCTTTGTTGCAACCATACCTGTCGGATTGTTAGGGAAGCAGAGATAAATTACATCAGGGATTTCTGTAGGAATATCAGGTGTGAAATTGTTTTCTGCTGTGCAAGGCATATAAATGATGTTTGACCATAAGCCGTTTTCATCCTTATCACCTGATCTGCCTGCCATAATGTTTGTGTCAACATAAACAGGGTAAACAGGGTCACAGATAGCAACCTTATTGTCAACAGCGAAAATATCGCCGATATTACCGCAGTCGCTCTTAGCACCGTCTGAAAGGAAGATTTCATCCTTGGCAATGTCAATTCCTCTGTCAGCATAATCGTGCTTCTGAATTGCATCAAGAATAAAATCATAGCCATACTCAGGCGGATAACCGCGGAATGTGTCCTCATTTGCCATTTCGTCAACTGCCTTGTGCATTGCATCAATAACAACGGGAGCAAGCGGCTTTGTTACGTCGCCGATTGAAAGGCGGATAACATCAGCCTCAGGATGAGCAGCCTGATATTCTCTCTGCTTTTTAGCAACTGTTGAGAATAAATAGCTTGCTTCAATCTTTAAAAAATTCTCATTAATCTTCATATATTTTAAACCTCCATAATAATTTATAAATCTATTTCACCTGTAAATACTGTGGCAGCAGGTCCTGTCATAAACACACTGTCCTCTTCCTTGCCTGACCACTGAATCTGTAAGTCACCGCCTATAAGGTGAACTGTTACGTCATTGTCAACATAGCCATTCAGTATTGCCGCAACCACTGTTGCACAGGTGCCTGTGCCGCAGGCAAGTGTTTCGCCTGTACCACGTTCAAAAACACGCATTTCAATATTCTTTCTGTCAATTACCTTAGCGAATTCTGCATTAATTCTGTTTGGAAAAATATCTGTATTGCATTCAAATTTTGCTCCGTAAAAATCAAGGTCAAAATCACTTGGGTGTTCTTCAATAAACATAACTGCGTGGGGATTGCCCATTGAAACGCAGGTCATAGTAAACTCTCTGCCTGCTACTGTGATTTTTTCGCTGATAACCTTTTCGCTGTCACTTTTAACCGGAATATCGGCAGCTTTCAATATCGGTGCACCCATATCAACCTTGGCAAGGATAACTTTGCCGTTTTCAACAGTAACGTCAATATATTTAACAGCACCCATTGATTCAATGGAAAAGCTTGTTTTGTCAGTGTAGCCATTGTCAAAAATATATTTTGCAACACAGCGTATACCGTTGCCGCACATTGCTCCGCGTGAGCCATCGGCATTATACATAACCATTTCAAAATCAGCCTTTGTGCCTTTTTTGATAAGGATCATTCCGTCACCGCCGATGCCGAAATGCCTGTCGGAAAGCTTTACTGCAAGCTCACTTTCGTTTATAACGGTTTCCTTGAAGCAGTCGATGTAGATGTAGTCATTGCCGCAGCCGTGCATCTTTGTAAATTTCATCAAATCTCTCCTAATTATTTATTGCACCATATATATC
>JAIDEF010000170.1 GCA_029054965.1 Eubacterium sp. | reverse complement strand
ATGGATACCTTCTGTGATGAAACAGGCTTTGAGTCATATAAAATGGCGCCTAAAGCATTTCTTCACTTCACTAAGCTTGTAAGTGCCGGCATTATTCTTGCGGTAGTTGTTTGTGCGGTGCTGGTGTTCACAAGTGTAATATCGTTCTTTGTGGCACAGTGCATTGTGTGCGGCTTTGTGGGTGTCGGATTGTTTATTACTGTTATGGAGTTTTTGCTCTATAAGAGATTTATGGATCCTCTTTATAAAAAGGTTGAGGGTCATAATCTTTACGGTGTAAGAAAGCCGAGAGGTGAGGTTAAGAAAAGAATTATTATCAGCGGTCATATTGACTCTGCATATGAGTGGCGTCATCTTTATTACAGCACAAAAAAAATTAAGCTGATGATGCCTTGTATGGCGCTTACAATCGGCGGTGCAGTGATTTCTTTCGTTTTATCAATCCTTGCAATTATTGCTAACTTTGTTGATATGGGCAGCTTCGGTGCATTTATTACCGATTACAGCTATTATTTCCATTTTGTTACTGCGCTTGCAATGGTAACTCTTTTCCTTTTCATTGACTTCAAAACAATTTCACCGGGTGCTAACGATAACTTAACAGGTACTTATGCTGCTGTTACAGCACTTCGTATGCTTGATATGGCAGGTGTTGATTTTGAAAACACTGAGGTTTGTGCCATGATTACAGATGGTGAGGAAGCCGGTCTTCGCGGCTGTAAGCAGTGGGCAAAGGATCACTATGATGAATATGTCAACAGTGGTGTTGAAACTGCTATTCTTTGTGTTGATACCTTAACTGACCTTGAATATCTTAATGTATACAGCCGTGATATGACAGGCACAGTTAAGCACAGTCCTGAATTCAGTCAGCTCGTTATGGATTCTGCTGTTGAAGCAAATCATAATGATTTGAAATTTGCCAATGTATTCTTTGGCTCCTCGGATGCTGCAGCATTTACACAGGCAGGCATTACCGCAACCTGTCTTGCTGCTATGGACCCTGCTCCCGCTGATTACTATCATAACAGACGTGACAGCTATGACAGATTGGTTCCGGAAGCAATCAAAACAGGCTATGAGGTTGTTATTTCAACAATCCTTAACTTTGATGAAAAAGGCTTAAGTAAATAATAAAATTAAACCGCTGCTAAAAGCAGCGGTTTAATTTTTGCTTGTAATTTCTTTAGTCTAATGCGTCTTTTACTGCGTCGCCTGCTTTGTCAACTGCTCCGCCTACGCCATCTGCAACATCATCTGCGCCCTGACCGATATCATCGCCAACCTTGTCAGCTTTAGATTCAACCATATTAGTTGTGCCGTTCCTGTCTGTGGTATTGTTATTGTCGGTAGTGCCGTTTGTAGTTGTGGTGTTATTGTTTGTTGTATTTGCCGTGGTTGTAGTAGTGGCTGTTGTGTTTGTGGTTGTAGTATTATTATCATTCTTAGAACAACCCATAAACACAGTTGCAATAACAGCAATTGCTAAGGCTATAATTAAAATTTTACTTTTCATAATATAACTTCCTTTCAAAAATAGGTTAACCGTTAAAATTCGTTTTATTCAAATTATTTTGTCAAAGTTCCGCCGTCGCTGTAAAGGAGAAGAAGAATATTTTCCTCAGCACCTGTCTGTGAATTTACATAGATTAAAACTTCCTCACCAGTTTCATTGCTTTCACAGTGAAGCTCATAGCATTCAATTTCAAGACCGTTTTCCTTTGGAATTACACATTTTTTTGTGCCTAATATTTTAAGATACGGGCTTGCATTTTTTTTGATTTCATCAAGCTTGATTTTTTCACTGAAGCCTTTTCTTTCAATATGATTTGTCAAAAATCCTTCAGCCTCAAGTGAAAGCACCTTACCGTCAGCCATTGAAATACCGACCTTGATTAAATCACTGTAATATACTATTCCGTCTTTGCTGTATGCATAGTTTATAACGCAGATGTTGTCATTGGTCATATAATAGGTTTCTTCCATATTTTCATAACCAATGCTTTTGAGATATGATTTAGCGATATTTCTGGCGTTTTCCTCTGTTATTGATGATTGTGTTATTTTGCCGCCATAAAGGATATAAGAAACATAACCGCCCTGCTTTGAAATTCCGATATGCTTCTGACCGCAGGTGAAGGTATAGCAGGGGATTTTGCCATCCTCATTATTTTCATTGCCAACCTGATTTATATTACAGTTAAGCGCAGTTGCAGCAATTTCACGTGCCTGCTCCTTTGTAATATGGTCTTTGTTTTTTATCATTTGTGGCTCGCGGTTGAGTACTGCATCTGCGAATGGACCGTCATATAAAAGTGTTGGGTAGTTGTTAAATGCTTCTTCTGCTGCAGTCATATCTGCTGAAATTGCATTGACATTAACATTTGCTTTGCTTTTAACATTACTTGCAGTTATTTTTCCGCCGCTGTTGCAGATTGAAACCATACCTTCAACCGATTCATTAAGCTTTTTTGAATAGTTTAAGAGAGTTGAAAGATTTTTGTGTTCCTCATCGGTTATCTTTTCACCTGAGGAAATTTTTTTGGCAATATAAGTTGAATAGTCGCTTGCCTGACTGATGAATTTGTATGTGCTGCCTAAATTCATCTGACTTACAGGCAGTCGTGAAAGTGCCTCTTTGGCCTCACCGCATTCGGCATAAAGGTCAGAGCTTATTTCAAGCAGCATTTTGTCGGAATTAGAATAAATGCTTTTTGTTAAATTTGTTTCAATAGCATCCAGATTTTCCGAAAGCTCATTAAGGCTTTGCTGATAGCTGTTTTCAAGCTGCATTTTGTAGTTGTTGGCATGGTTCATATTAATTATAGCATATCCAGCCAGAACAGATACTGCTGCCAATACAAAGGAAAAAATCCTCACATAGCTTCTTGTAGTCATAAATAAAACCTCCGTAATCTATTTTTTACCGAAAATTAAAAAAACATACAAAAAAATCAATAAAAATGTTTAATTGTTGCGTTTTATATGTTACAATACAAATAATTGTAATTAAATTGGAGTAGTATGTTATGGCGAAGGTCGAAGGAAAGAGAAGAATTGTCGTTAAGGTTGGTACATCTACCTTAACTCATAATACAGGTAAAACGAATATTGCACGTATGGCAAAGCTTGTTTCAGTGCTTTCTGATTTGAAAAATGCAGGGCACGAGATTGTTTTGGTATCAAGCGGTGCAATTGCGGTAGGTGCAGTTAAACTTGGCTTTAAATCAAAGCCGGATACCACAAAAGGTCTGCAGGCTTCTGCAGCAGTGGGTCAGTGTGAGCTTATGTTTTTGTACGATAAGCTGTTCAGTGAGTACAGTGTTGTTGTCAGCCAGCTTTTGTTTTCAGCCGATACGCTTGAAAATCCGCAGGAAACTGCTCATCTGATTGATACCTTTAATCAGCTTCTGGAATATGATTCGCTGCCGATTATAAATGAAAATGACTCTGTCTATGTTGAAGAGCTTCTGAATGGTGATAACGATTGCCTCAGTGCAAAGGTTGCAACCCTCATTGATGCGGATTTACTGATTCTTTTAACGGATATTGACGGACTTTATGACGATAATCCGAATGTTAACAGTAATGCCAGCTTAATTACAAGGGTTGATGAAATTACAGAAGAGCTGAAAGCGGTTGCGGGCGGAGCAGGTGCAAAAGGTACAGGCGGTTTTGCAACCAAGCTCAAGGCGGTGGAAATTGCCACAGGTAAAGGCATACCTGTTGTTATTATGAATGGTGCAAAGCCGACAGATATTTATAAGGTGCTTGACGGTAAAAGTATAGGTACATATTTTTCAGTAAAGGGTGAATGAAATGTTGGAGCAATTAGGAGTTAATGCAAAAAAAGCGGCTGGTATATTAACAACTGCAGATACAGAAATTAAGAATAAGGCACTGCGTGCAATCGGCAAGGCACTTGTTGATAATGCAGACGTTATAATCAGTGCAAATAATATTGATATTGAAAACGGAAAAAAAGCAGGTCTTAATGCAGGTCTTATTGACAGGCTTATGCTTGACAAGGATAGAATAAAGGGTATTGCTGATGGCTGTGTTCAGGTTGCGCAGCTTGATGATCCCTGCGGCATAGTGCTTGAAACTGTTGAAAGACCGAATGGCTTGATTATAAAAAAGGTTTCCTGTCCGATGGGTGTTATCGGTATTATCTATGAGGCAAGACCTAATGTAACCGCTGATGCTGCGGCTCTTTGCCTTAAAAGCGGTAATGCAGTTATTCTCAGAGGCGGCAAGGAAGCAATTGAATCGAATAAGGCAATTGCCGATATTATGAGAAATGCGATTGAAGCAGTAGGATTGCCTGCTGATGCAATTCAGCTTGTTTCAGATACCTCAAGGGAGTCATCAACTGAGCTTATGAGAATGAAGGATTATCTTGACTGCCTTATCCCGAGAGGAAGCAAAAACCTAATCAAGGCTGTTGTTGAAAATTCAACAGTGCCAGTAATTGAAACAGGCTCAGGCAACTGCCACGTTTATGTTGATAAAGATGCTGATGCAGAAATGGCAGCAGAAATTATATTTAATGCAAAAACACAGCGTATCAGTGTTTGCAATGCCTGTGAAAGTCTTGTTATCCACAGCGATATTCTTGAAAATGCATTGCCGTTAATCAAGACAAGGCTTGATGAGAAGGCCGTTATAATTAAGGGCGATGACAGAGCAAGAGCAGTTTGCCCTGATATTGAAGCAGCAGATGAAGCCGATTTTGCTGCTGAATATCTTGACTATATTATAAGTGTTAAAACTGTTGACAGCCTTGACGAGGCAATCGAACATATCAATAAAAACTCAACAGGTCACAGTGAGTCAATCATTACAAATGATAATGAAAGAGCAATGGTGTTTATGAACAGAGTGGATTCCTCTTCGGTTTATCACAATGCTTCAACAAGATTTACTGACGGTGGTGAGTTTGGTCTCGGTGCTGAAATCGGCATTTCAACACAGAAGCTTCACGCAAGAGGTCCTATGGGACTTCGTGAGCTTACTACAACAAAATATTTGATTTTCGGAAACGGACAGGTTAGATAAATAATGGATGAAAAAGAGCGTGCAAAGCAAAGGAAAAAGCGTCTGAGAGCTAAAAAAAGAAAAAAAGCAGGCAAAACATTTTTGATTATTATTTCAATAATAGTTTTAGCGTTGGCTGCATTTTTAATCACAATGAAAATTTGTGACCCGAATTTTGAAATTAAATCAATTATTCCTGAGGATAAGGTTGAGCAGGCTGTAGCTTTTGTTAAAGAGGATATTTTAAGCCAGACAACAACTACAACTGCCCCCACAACCAAGCCTACAACTACAAGACCGGCTAACTATGATTATGAGCCAATCAGTGAGTTTGAGTTTGACACCTCACTTGAGGGCAATCAGGTTGGCAATCTTCTTAATAAAACGTCCGGTGCAGTTACTTTTAGTGCCGCATATAATTATTTCAGTATTGAAAATGATGGTGTTTATCGTTTTGATTCCTCGGAGGAAACAAACGAAAAGATTACTTCTAATAAAAATAATTATAAATATCTTAATGTTTTAGGCGACTATGTTTATTTTGTTGATACAAAGGCAAATCAGCTCAGAAGAGCAAGAATAACAGGCAAAGAGGAAAAAAAGCTTGCAGATGATATAGCATTTGCATATTTGTAT
>JAIDEF010000017.1 GCA_029054965.1 Eubacterium sp. | reverse complement strand
GTCAGCAGAAGTATAATTATAAAACAAAAGTATCTACTTTAATTTTCAAAGCATTTAAGCTATAATAAAAAAGAGGTGATGTTAATTTATGACAAACATTCTTTCAAAACTCCCTTTCTGGGGTAATCTCAGTGAAACCCAAAAGAAATATATTGAACAGAATACAATTATCCGCCATTATGAAAAGGGCTCATCAATATTCAGCCGAGGTAATTCCTGCCTTGGATTGACATATATTATAAAGGGCAGCATACGTGTTTACATAAATTCGGAGCAGGGTCGTGAAATAACACTATTCCGCCTGAAAGAGGATGACCCCTGTGTACTTTCAGCATCCTGTGTTATCAGCCAGCTTTCCTTTGAAACACAGATGGAGACAGAAGAAAGCTGCGATTTATTAATAATTAACAGCAGTGCATTCCGGCATATTACAGAAGAAAACATATATGTCAGATGCTTTATGTATGAGCTTATGACAAAGCGTTTTTCATCTGTTATGTGGACAATGCAGCAAATTCTGTTTTCAAAATTTGACAGCCGTCTTGCAGCATTTCTTATTAATGAGTCAGAAAAAACAAACAGTATGGAAATACATATGACACAGGAAGATATTGCAAAACAGGTTAATTCCGCACGGGAGGTTGTTGCAAGAATGTTAAAACGCTTTGCAGCAGACGGACTAATTAAATTAAGACGCGGAAATATTATAATAAACGACATACATAGCCTTAGAAAAATAGGAAACGGAAATTAATTTATTAAAATGTGACTTAGTCACTGTAATAAAAAATTTTCAGCTGTATAATAAAAGCATAACAAAGATTAAGGGGGAAAACGCAATGAAAATAACTTTAAATACAAACAAGGAAGTTGTTGACGCAGTTAAAGAAGGGCTCAAGCGCACAGGCGGATATTGTCCCTGCCGAACTGAGAAAACTGATGATAACAAATGTATGTGCAAGGAATTTAAGGAACAGATTGATGACCCTGAATTTGAAGGCTATTGCCACTGTATGTTATATTATAAATCTAAAAATTAAGGAGAACAAAAATGGCTGAATTGGAAATTACAAAACACAATTTTGAAAATGAGGTATTAAAATCAAAAGTCCCTGTGCTGCTTGATTTCTGGGCAACCTGGTGCGGACCATGCCGTATGCTTTCACCCGTTATTGAAGAAATCGCAGCAGAATATGAAGGGAAAGCCAAGGTCGGAAAAGTCAATGTTGACGAAGAACAGGAGCTTGCAGCGGCCTTCAGTATTGCAAGCATTCCGACAATTGTTGTTATTAAGGACGGTAAGATTTCCGACAGCTTAATTGGCTATGCTCCAAAAGAAAAGCTTGACGAAATGCTGAAAGCAGTATTATAAAAAAGCAAAACCAGTCAAAAAGCAGATTGCTCTTTGACTGGTTTTATTTATGCTATTGTATATGAATATCATATATCTGACCTTTTATTGAATTTGTTTTTGAACCTATCCTCTGATAAGGAATAGTAAATGAAGAATTTTTAATGCTGTCAGTACGCACAATTCCGTTATACGAAAAGCTGCCCCTTGCCTTTTTCTTTATAAAGAATCCTGTTTTAAGCACTGTACGAAGCGGCTTTGTATCAATTATCAGTTTTAGTTTCTTATTCGGTACAAGCGTATAATCAAATTCATAGTCATAACCCTCAGCAGTAAAGCCAAGCTTGCTGTTTTCGGTAATTCTTATGTCATATGTTCCGTAGGGAGCGTCAGCCTCCATAATAATCTGACCGGGTACAATCTCATCCAAGCTAAGAGTAATACTGAGCTTCGAGCCTGTTTCAAGATTTTTACAGCCTGTGTTAACAAAGCTGCTGCCTCCTTTGAGCACTAAATTCTTCAATGGCTTGATATTCGATTTTTCTTTTTTCATCAAACTGTCAATCGTATCTGATGCTCTGTCAACCTGTGCAGAGCTATGCTTGTAAGTGCAGGAGCCCCAGGTCTTTTCAGCCATTAAAGCTGCACTGTCATCAAAGCGGTCATAAAGATCCTGTTCATTTATACCCTTTGCCCGCTTATCAATATTATCCTGCCATATTGCATAGCAGGCACCTAAAATCTGCTTGTTTCCTGCAGGCAAATCAATGTATTTTCCTTTGTCCTTTAATCTCACCCTGTTAGGCTCAAAATTCCTGAATGCACTTCGCTTGTTAATAAAATCCATATACGGAGCACGGATTTTTGTACCATTTGGCACAATATAAAGACGATGGTCAATTGTATTTATAAGATCATAGCCCATATCATACATTTCTTTTCCGTCTGCCCAGGTATTTGACCACAGATTCATCTGAACACCTTTAACTGCATCTTCTGCAATAGCTGTTGCAGGCTCATCCTTTATCCATGTAAGACTTCCCCACAGACGCACAGTATTTGTCTTTTTAATATACGGTACTATTTCATTAATAAATCTTCGGTAAGCACCATAGTCAGTCAAAAATTCATCAGCACCGATATGCACTGTTGTTCCTTTCGGAAACACAGGATCATCGCCAAGTGTATATTCATCAAAAATACTTTTAACAAATTCCACCGCTTCAGGACGTGAAATATCAATATGGTCTGTCAAGGGTCTTTTTTTCATCAATGGTGAAACCTTGCCCATAACCGCATATTCGGGAAATACCTTCGTAAATGCAAGAGCGTGTGCAGGCATATCTATTTCGGGCGTAATACGAACTCCTTTTTTCAGTGACTCTTTCATAAAGCGGTTAAACTCAGCCTTAGAATAGCTGTAATCCTTCGACGTTGGCGTTTCGCCATTTTTATTTTTCAGCGAGCTTTCAAGTCTGAAGGCACTGTAAGCCTCAAAGGTACTTTCATCACCTTTATCCGCATAATCCTCAAGCCATATGTAATTATCACCAAGATGGATCTGAAAATCATTCATCTTATACCATGCCATACGGTCAACAATTCTTTCGAGCATTTTAAGTGATACGGGTCGTCTGCCAACATCAAGCATAAAGCCTCTGACACTGTAACGAGGATAATCACGCATAATACCTTTGGGGAAGCCTCCCTGAAGCATCATTTGACAAATCGTTTTTCCTGCCCATACTGCACCAAGTTCAGTACCGCACCCAATTTTTATACCTTTATCATCACATATTATTTCATAGCCCTCTTCACCGAGATAAAGCAGACCTCTGTCCAAACAAAAATGAACATCACCATAATCTGCATGAGCAAGCTTTTTGCCTGTCACTCTATAATATTCATCAGCAAAGGCATCTGCTGTATTTTTTAATTCATCCTCACAGGAATAAGAATTTATTGTGCTAAGACTTCCGCCTTCTGCATACCACTGTGCAGGCTCAGGAATAATATTCGGCTTTTTACCCGATGCACCGTAAGTACCGGATATTTTTATTTTGCAATCCTTTTCAACTGTTTCAATGCCCTTATTGCATTTAAATGAAAGTGTTGCAATTGCATCACAAAGCGGAGTATGAACAATCAGATTATCGTCAACAAGCTGAACAAAATCAGCCCCCATAAACTCAGCACTCCAGCCATCTGAAACATTGAAGCTGACAACGCCATTATTTATATTCAGTCTAATATTAGGCAAATCATTATTTTTCATAACTATCCTCCTGACAAGCTAAAAAGAA
>JAIDEF010000169.1 GCA_029054965.1 Eubacterium sp. | reverse complement strand
AGAAATTTGCAATCGGCGATTTTTCTTACAGAGTAAAAATCACCAGTGATGATGAGCTTGCCGATTTGGGAAAAGCATTTAACGATATGGCATATTCGCTGGACACACTGGAATCATCAAGACGAAGCTTTGTGTCAAATGTATCCCACGAGCTCAGAACACCAATGACATCAATCGGCGGTTTTATTGACGGAATACTTGACGGCACTATACCAAGAGATAAGCAGGATTATTATCTTAATATTGTCAGCGGCGAAATCCGACGTCTTTCACGGCTTGTTGTTGCTATGCTTAATATGAGTAAAATTGAATCCGGAAGCTTTGAAATGAAGCCGTCAAACTACGACATCAGCGATCAGATAATCCATATTCTTTTAACCTTTGAGCAAAAGATTGAGGAAAAGAATATTGAAATACAGGGACTTGAAGATTTAACACCAACCTACATTGTTGCAGATACAGATATGATTTATCAGATAATTTACAACATCTTTGACAATGCTGTTAAATTCACAAATGACGGCGGTTATATCAATGTGTCAATGAAGGATTTGAATGACAAAATTGAAGTTCATATCAAAAACAGCGGTATCGGTATTCAAAGCGATGAGCTTGCGAAGGTTTTTGAAAGATTTTATAAGGTTGATAAGTCAAGAAGTCTTGATGCCAAGGGTGCGGGACTGGGACTTTATATAGTAAAAATGATGGTGGAAATGCACAGTGGTAAAATATGGGCAAAGAGCGATGATGAATCATCGGCTGAATTTATATTCACACTGCCTAAAACGTACAGCCCCATCTACAAAAAGGAGATTAAGAAATAATGGAAGACTTTGAAAACAAAAATAATGACTCCGAAAATAAATCAAGACCGGAGTATTATAACCCGACTGCAAACAGCAGCCAGCAGCCAACAGGCGGTACAAACAGCGGTAATTATTACACACCGCCGAAAAGTGACAAGCCTCCCTTTGAAAATACAACCTATCATTATTCCTACACAAATCAGAATAACGATACAAACAATCAAAATTCGGCTAATCAGGGCAATTCAAACTATTACACTCCGCCAAATAATGGAAACTATCAGAATCAGAGCTTTAATCAGCAAAACAATAATAACAAACCTCCGAAAAAAAGCAAGGCAGGTATCATTATACTGATAGTGCTGGCAGTTTGTCTTGTTATTGCAGGTGTTGCACTTGCCGTAAGTGCTTTAACAGGTACAATCGGTGACTCAAAGGACGATAAAAATAATACAAATCAGTCACAGGAAATTGAAGATAAAACTCTCAGTGACAGCGAGGATGTTCCGCTTAAGGACAAAGACAATAACTACACGGTTGCAGGTGTTGCAAAAAATGCAATTGATTCCTGTGTAGGCATTACAGTATACTCAAAAAATGCAGATGCCTATAACCATTTCTTTGGCTACGGTCAGAATAACAACTCAAACAGTGAGCCTTCAAAATCAGGAGAAGGCTCAGGTGTTCTGATGAGCGAGAGCAACGGCAAAACCTATATTTTAACCTGTGCTCACGTTATCAGCGATGGTGACAGCTTTAAGGTAACACTTAATGATGATACTGAGCTTGATGCAACAATGGTGGGCTTTGATGCACAGACAGATATCGGTGTTCTTTCCGTTGATAAAACAGGTTTGCAGATTGCAGATTTTGCTGACAGCGAAAATCTTGTTCTCGGTGAACAGGTTGTTGCAATCGGCTGCCCCGGCGGTCTGGAATTCAAAAACTCAGTAACAAGCGGCTATATTTCAGCACTTGCAAGACCGGTTTCATCATCAATCGGATATGATACAGATTGTATTCAGACAGATGCTGCTATCAACCCCGGAAACAGCGGCGGTGCATTGTTCAATATGCAGGGTCAGGTTATCGGTATCAATTCATCAAAAATTGCTTCAACAGAATATGAGGGTATGGGCTTTGCCGTACCGTCAAAAACCGCAGTTGAAACAGCAAACAGCTTAATCAAGGTTGGTTATGTTGAGGGCAGAGCTAAAATCGGCATCACCTATTCACCGATTACAAGCTTCAACAATTCCAACGCAATCATTCAGGCGCTTGCCGAATTAGGCTTCAAGGATGCACAGGGCACAATGGTTATCAGTGAAATCAGCAGTGACTCCGATTTGGCATCAAAGGGAGTTCAGCAATATGATATGATTGTTGCAATTAATGGCGAAACACTAACATCAACGGATATTATGACATCTATTCTGGCAGACTCAAAGCCGGGTGATACAGTAAAATTAACAATCGCAAGAGTTGAAAACAATCAGATAAAAACAAAGGAAGTTG
Source organism: Eubacterium sp. (assembly GCA_029054965.1). Taxonomy (GTDB): domain Bacteria; phylum Bacillota; class Clostridia; order Oscillospirales; family Acutalibacteraceae; genus Eubacterium_R. The sequence continues at coordinate 756 of JAIDEF010000169.1, read as the reverse complement.
ATTGCAAGCTGATTGAATCAAAAGGTTAAATCAGTAAAAATAATTACCAAAAGAGTAACACCGACTGTTAATACAGTCGGTGTTACTCTTACTATTTGGAAATAACCTTTTTCTGCCAGCTTTTTTTGCCGCAGTGAGGGCATTTCATATATCTTGTTCTGCCAGTATGAACTGAAAACAAAACACTGTTGTAGGATGGTATATACTTATGATTACATTCCCTGCACTCATAATAGCCCGCAATCTGTTCAATTTTTATTGCATTTGCTACACCGATAATAAAAATAAGAGCACCGACAGCTATAAGTGCCACTCGGGCAACCGGATATAATTCGGCAAATAATGCAGTAAATATCAGCACCAAAAATGCTATCGAAGATATAATACCTATCACAATTTCAAGCTTCAGCATTCGTCTGTCGCTTTCTTCCTTTTCCTTTTGAACAGCGAGTAGATTTTCTTCAAATTTCAACTTATAATCCTCCATCTTCAAACTCTCCCCGGATAATAATTCATTCACAGTAATTCCAAGCTCACTGCAAAGCTCGAGCATTATGGAAGAATCAGGCATACCTCTGCCTGTTTCCCACTTTGAAACTGCTCTGTCAGTAATATTTAATTTCTCTGCAAGCTGAGCCTGGGTCATATTTTTTCCCTTACGGCATTCTGAAATAAATTTGCCGATTTTAATTTGATTCATAAAGCACCTCTCTTTCAATATCATTGTAATCATATTTTCTGCAATAGTAAACATAC
>JAIDEF010000168.1 GCA_029054965.1 Eubacterium sp. | reverse complement strand
CTCTGCAGTCCCAAGCCCTTCTCATTAATTTCATTTAAAAACGCAGTTATCACTTTGCTGTCAACACCAACCTCTTCGGGTGCTACATGTTCAAGTGTGCATTGTTTTAATTTTTCCATAGTTCCCTCTCCAATCAAAAATGCTTATAATGCTATACTATATTTTACAATATAAGGAATTTATTTTCAACCTTTAAAATCTAAACATTAAATTAACTATTTATATTATAATATAAAAATAATTGACTTTTTTGATATAATTTGTATAATAAACAATAGGTGATTATATCTTCTGCCCATTCTGCTCATAAGAGGTAAGAATATGATAAAATTTAAAACTTTTCCAAGCATTATGGCTGCAATAATTATTATGATATCGCTATTCTCTCCTATGACTGCAGAAGCGGCAAGTGAGGGACAAATCAGGGATAAAATCGTTTCTGTTGCGTCTGCTGAGGTAGGCTATACAGGTACCTCAACCTATTCAAAATACGGTGACTGGTATGGCTATCAGGGCGGTTGGTGCACAACCTTTGTGCTTTGGTGCTACAATCAGACAGACAGCAGCCTCGGTACAAGCCTTTACGGCAATGTCATTCCCTCAGGCGGAAACTGCAACAGCATGATAAGCTGGTATGAAAATAAGGGCAGATACCACAAACGCGGCGATGGTTACAAGCCTAAAGCCGGTGATCTTGTATTTTTTGACTGGAGCGGTAACGGCTCATCACAGCATGTTGGTATTGTTGACTACATATCAGGCAGCACTGTATACACGATTGAGGGTAATTGCTCCGGACAGGTCAAAGCAAGGGTGTACACTGAAAACGGTACAAAACCATATAATAATATCAGTGCAATTATGGGTTATGGCTCCCCTGACTTTTCCAAGGTATCAGGCGGCAGCAGCAAAACTACTGCTAAAAAGACCACATCTGCGAAAACGACCTCAAAAAAAGCTGAAACAAAAAAAAGAATAACTACTACAGCAAAAAAAACAACATCAACCACTACCGAAAAGACAACTGAAATCAAAAAAATTGAAAAGCTGAGCCTTGCAAATGAAAACTATGAATTAAAAATCGGCGACACTGTTCAGCTTGATTATTCGATAGAACCGCAAAACATAAGGGCTGTGGTTGAATACTTCTGTGATGAAGAAGGTATTATTGATGTTGCTGCAAATGGTAATATCACTGCCATAGGCACAGGAAATGCGACAGTAGTTGTTTGTGCCAATAATGATATTTACAGCCAGTGCAGCATAACCGTAGAAGCTGCTGTGGGAGAAGTTACAACCCTTATATCAGAAACAGCAAATGACATAAAAGCTTCAGGAGAAGATAATTCCACAATTATTGATACCGGCAGTATTTTTACAAAATCAGGTATAAATATTAACCTTTTAATTCACAACAGACAGCTTTGTATTATTTTAATTTCAATTGTTATAGCTGCTTTTGCTTCAGCTATGATAATAAGAACAATTAAAAAAAATAAAAAAGATAATCTTATGAGGAGGAAGGGAAATGGAAAAAGATCTTAATTTATCAAATAAAAGGAAAAACAAAAAGCTCGAAGGAATTATAAAAAAATGGCTCCTTGCCATCATTGATATTACACTGTTTGCCTTTGCAAACTCTACTATATGTTACATTGTATCCGGTGGAAAAATAGGCAGCTCTCAATATAGTGATGTTCTTTTTAACGCCTATCATCTGATAATAACTGTTGGATTTGTTTTTGTCGTAAATTATCTGCTCAGACTTTATAAAAGTGTATGGACATTTGCAGGAACACGTGAAATAGGTCTGTGCCTGCTGTCAGCAGCTATTAATACAACATTGCTGTATCTTGTTGACAAAATAATATTCAATATCATTCTTGATTACAATATTCTTCCTGTTTATGCATACTTTATCAATTTTGTATTTGTAACTTTTTTCTTGTGCCTGCCGAGATTTGGCTACCTGATTATAAAGCGAGAAATAAAAAACCAGATTAATATGGAGCTTTCAAAATCAAAAAAGCGTAATCTTAAAAGAGTTATGATTGTAGGTGCCGGCTATATGAGCAACACTGTAATCAGCAACATTAAAGAGAAGCATATTGACAGGTACATACCTGTTGTTGCGGTTGATGACAACCCTGCTAAAAAAGGAAAAAGAATCAACGGAATCAAAATTGCAGGAAATATAAATGAAATACCTGAAATTGTAAAACAATATGATGTTGACGAAATTGTTATCTGCATTCCTTCTGCTCCAAAAAGCAGAATAAATGAAATAATGAAAATAGCAGCATCAACAAATAAAATAGTTAAAACAACACCATCAATGGCTGAAATCATTGAAAACGGAAGTTCAATCAATGACATCAGAAAAATTGAAATTACCGACCTTCTTGAGAGAGATGAAATCAAACTTGATACAGTTGTCTGCAAATATCTTATTGATACAACTATTCTTGTAACAGGCGGCGGTGGCTCAATCGGTGCGGAAATATGCAATCAGTGTGCAAGATATAATCCTAAAACAATTATAATTTTTGATATTTATGAAAACTGTGCATTTGAGCTTGCAAACGATTTAAAGGATAAATATGGTACAAAAATAAATATTCAGGTCAGAATAGGCTCTGTACGTGATACCAACAGACTTAATGAGGTATTTGAAGAATTCCATCCTGATGTAGTATTCCATGCTGCTGCCCACAAGCATGTTCCGTTAATGGAGGACAGCCCGTGTGAAGCAGTTAAGAACAATGTATTCGGAACATACAATGTTGCTGTTGCTGCTGACAAATATAAAGTTCCTAAAATGGTTATACTTTCAACAGACAAAGCAGTTAACCCTACTAATGTTATGGGCTGTACCAAAAGAATTACCGAAATGATTATCCAGTATATGAACGAGGTAAGCAGCAACACAATGTATGCTGCCGTTCGCTTCGGAAATGTGCTTGGCTCTCACGGCTCTGTTATTCCTATTTTCAAAAAACAAATTGAGGCAGGCGGTCCTGTCTGCGTAACTCATCCTGATATTACCCGCTACTTTATGACAATCCCAGAAGCAGCAC
>JAIDEF010000167.1 GCA_029054965.1 Eubacterium sp. | reverse complement strand
TCGGTAGAAATTTTTATGAAAAATGACAAGAAAATTTTAAAATCCGCAATATTGATTATTATAACTGTATTATGCTTATTCTTAATGAGTGCTTGCTCGGCTGACAATTCCCTTAAAGATAATGACAATACTGTTTCAGCAGAATTTGTATATCCGGAAAAATCTAATTTTTCATTTGAAACAGATAAGGATACTGTAATTGTCAAAAGCGGTGAAGATATAGTTATTAAATGCACTTTAAAGAATACTTCTGATAGAGATTATTATATTGAGCACGGAGAAGAAACTATAACATATTCTTATAATGATTTCGGGGAAGTAATTAATGCAATTGCAGTTCTTGATAATTTTAAAAGTAATTCGGAAATTAGCCGTACTTTAAATATTGAAGCAAAGGATTCGGGTAAGATTACTGTTTCAGCTGCTATTTCTGTTAAGCCATCACAATATAGCGATAAATTTGAAATTTATGAGTTTGAAAAAACTATACAAGTTAACGTAGTTGAATAAAATAGCTTTATTGCTGTTAAATTTGATTATAAAGGAAAAACCATAAGGCATATGTGAACTGCCTTATGGTTTTTTTGATGATTCTTTATTAAAGCGTAACAACAGATTTGATGTAATTGCCTTCATAGTCCCAGTTACCGTAGAATGTACCTGTGCCGATTTTGGTATAAGGTCTTATTCTAACATAATATCTTGTGTTGCCTGCTCTGCCTGTGATTGTTTTGCTTGTAGTGGTATTATTTTCAATCCATACAGAAGCAGCATTAGAGAAATCACGCTTTGTAGCGTACTGGAGCTGATATCCTGTTGTCTGGCTTGTTTGTTTATTCCATGTCAGTGTAAATCCGTTCTTTATCGCTTTAAATCCGCCCTGAGCAGATGACAGGAATGTTGTCGGCTTAGGATTGATATAATACGGGAAGGTCTGAGCTGCATTACCGCTGTAATCACCTTTATATTTAACAGTTACGGTATATCGGCCAACATTTGTTGATTTTGTATTTGAATATGACACCGTGTAATCTGTTCCGTTTGTGAGCTTGTTTCCTTTGCTGTCTGTTGCTGTTACCGATGGCTTCTGAGCTTTACCATTGGTGGTGAATACATTGGTATTCAGCTTTGCTGTCGGTTTTCCGATTTGCGGAGGAGCACTAAGTGTAACAACAGATTTGATGTAATTGCCTTCATAGTCCCAGTTGCCGTAGAATGTGCCTGTTCCGATTTTGGTATAAGGTCTTATTCTAACATAATATCTTGTGTTGCCTGCTCTGCCTGTGATTGTTTTGCTTGTAGTGGTATTATTTTCAATCCATACAGAAGCAGCATTAGAGAAATCACGCTTTGTAGCGTACTGGAGCTGATATCCTGTTGTCTGGCTTGTTTGTTTATTCCATGTCAGTGTAAATCCGTTCTTTATCGCTTTAAATCCGCCCTGAGCAGATGACAGGAATGTTGTTGGCTTAGGATTGATATAATACGGGAATGTCTGAGAGCCACTGTAATTACCCTTCATTTTTACTGTCACGGTATATCTGCCTACGTTGGTTGAATTTGCATTTGAATAGCTTACCGTGTAGTCAGTTCCGTTTGTCAGTTTCTTTCCTCTTCCGTCTGTTACCACAGCCGTCGGCTTCTGCACCTTTCCGTTTGTGGTGAAGATATTTGTATTCAACGAAATTGTAAAGCTGTTGGGCATATTGTTAAATACAGGAATTTCAAAGGTCTTGGTAATATTCATTATACCTGCATTTTTATATGCTGTATAGGTTGTAGCTGACTCCGCAGCAGCAGCGGCAACATTTGCCATATATTCGTTGCTGTGCAGATAATCTGAATTTGGATTGACATTGAATTTCTGCAGATAGCCTGTATTCTGTGTTTTAAAGTTTTTTGCTATGTACTTAGCACCATTTAAAATTGATTTTTCAGGGTCAGTCCAGGGTCTGTTATAAGTGTCTGAGGTTCTGTGATCAACAAGGTCCGAACGGATGTAGCCTGTGTAGCTTTTGCCGTTGTAGGTTACGGAAATATTATACCATGTATAACCATCGGACTGCTTTGCAGTTGTTGATTTATAGTTAACCTTGGTGTTTGAGGCAAGCAAAATAAGGCTTTTACTGCTTGTTGTTGGCTTTTCTCGTACATAGCAGCCGACATTTGTGAAGTAGCCGTTAGACTCAGTAGCTGCCCATCTCAGTCCTGATGTTGCACCATCATAAGCACCGATGTTGTAGTAATTATAAATACCCGGATATGTGCTGTGAGTTCCGCTTGCAGCGGCTGCTGTCGGTGTTGCACCGCCAACCTCCTGTCTGATTTTCGATGCAAGGTAGTAGGCACTCATACCGCTTGAGTTTGCTGCATTCAATATTACGCTTGAATACTTCTTTTTAATTGTTTGTGTTTTGCCGTTTTTATCTTTGTAGGTAATATATGAATCGTACATCCAGGTGCCTTTAAGTATTGTTTCAATACCATCAATAGTCTGGGTACCGTTATAAGATGTGGATTCAAACTGAAAGATACCTTTTTCATTCAGCCAGTTTCTTGGGTCCATATAATATTCAACAGCATACTGTGATGCTGATACCCAGTTGCTTGCTTCCTGAATAACATAATTTCCGTTTTTGTAGCATAGTGAACAGTTACAATACATATTTGCAGCATTATGAGAGTTTTTTTCGATAAGCTGCTGGTTATGCTTTTTTCGTTCACCTGCAACAGCCGCAGACCAGTCAAGACCTGTTTTGAGCGGCTTGAATATCCAGTTAGGGTACTGGTTGTGCAGCTTTACTAAATCATCAATATAGCTTTCAGGGAAACCCTTGCTTCTTAGTTCTGCAGCATAGTCTGCCGCCTCTGCAGTAAGTGGGCTGCTGCCCATTGAAATGGTAAATATATTTACTGCCAGAATCAGACTGAACAGTAAAGATAATATCTTTTTCAACTGAAAAACTCCTTTATTTTAAGATTAATATTGAACATATTAATCTAATTATAACATTATTGTAACAATTTTGTCAAACTTATTAGGGAATTTGTAATATTTATTAGATGTGACATATAT
>JAIDEF010000166.1 GCA_029054965.1 Eubacterium sp. | reverse complement strand
CACCTACACAATTACTGAACAATATCGGATTACTGATATACGGAAATAAAAAGAAAGTTAATAAGCTTACGGGCAATATGCCGCTGCTGAGATAAAAAAGGAAAGGTACTGAACTGCGAATGCAGTTCAGTACCTTTTTCATAAGCAATATTAATCAAAATAAAACATATCTTCAAACTTTACATCAAGTGCAATACAAATGACTAATGCTAATTTTGCAGTAGGGCTATACTGCCCTGTTTCAATTGAGCTGATTGTATTTCTGGAAACACCGACAATTGCAGCAAGCTGAGCCTGAGAAAGATTTTGAGCGACTCTAATTTCCTTTAATCTATTATGAAGTATTAATTTATCATCCATATTACAACCCACACTTAATATGAAAATAAATGAAAGCTGCACAAGCCAACAAATCAACAATAAGTAAAACGATATCACATTTTCTCCTCATTTTGATTGAACTGTACATATCACGGCACAAGCTCATAATATTTATAACAATTAAATAAGTTAAATCTTCCTTGAGCAGACATAAAACACCAAGCAAAACGACAGCAACTATCATCGAAAATCGATATCCCCTAAGCAGAACATCCTTTTGCCGTTCATCACCGCAACTGTTATCCTTTCTGTTCCTTGCAAGAATTTCGTCCTTATCCAAAACAAACACCTCACTGCCAAGTTTACTTTGCAATTTCATTATATCATTGCCAAGTTAACTTGTCAAGACAGAAAAGAACTATTAATTTATCAGCGTTCTTTGCTTAAACATTAATAAAAAGGCTATTAACAAAAAAGCACATGCAACAAGCACTGCTTTTACATCAAGCAGCCTTGTCAAGACAGCTCCGATTACAGCACCAACCACAAACGCAGCAATTATACTGTAATATATCAAACCCTTTTTTACACTTGTTTTATCACGATTCTTTATACCTAAAAAAAGCTGCTCTGTACCACTGCGAAGATTACCGGTACACATTGTGGTTGCAATCGTATTGCCGTCAATAATTCTGAAGCTTTCAACCTGCAAAGCACATACAAATGAAACAATTACGTTAACAACTGTATCACCATTACCGCCTTTTATAAATGCACAAACAAGCAGAAACACCATTTCAAAAACAATAATAATTTGCCGCCAATGAATTAAATGATTTACTTTAAGCTTCTGCTTAACTGCCTCGGCAATAAGAACACCAAGTGCAAAAGCCAGAATTGGAATTAAATATTGAATTACATTGGAAAAGTTGCCTTCCGCAAGATTGATTCCCAAAAGAACAATATTTCCTGTTTGAGCATTTGCAAATACTCCGCCACGAATTATATAGGTATAAGCATCAAGAAATCCGCCGACAATAGCAAGGATTATACCCAACAAAAGACTTTCCGACATCTGTTTAACTTTTTTCATCAACATCACCAGATTTATATTATCACAAAAATATATAATTTCAATAGAAAAAGGAAAAAAGAGCAAGTCTTTCGACTTGCTCTTAATGATTTAAGGTAATTGATTACTCGTTGATAGCTGTAACAACGCCTGAACCAACTGTTCTACCACCCTCACGGATAGCGAAACGAAGACCCTCTTCGATAGCGATTGGAGTGATGAGCTCTACGTTCATTACTACGTTATCGCCAGGCATACACATCTCTGTGCCTTCCGGAAGAGTGATAACACCTGTTACGTCAGTTGTTCTGAAATAGAACTGAGGTCTGTAGTTGTTGAAGAATGGAGTATGACGTCCACCCTCGTCCTTAGAAAGAACGTAAACCTGACCTGAGAACTTTGTGTGTGGCTTGATTGAGCCAGGAGCAGCAAGTACCTGACCTCTTTCGATGTCTGATCTCTGAACACCACGAAGGAGACAACCGATGTTGTCACCAGCCTCAGCATAGTCAAGGATCTTACGGAACATCTCAATACCGGTACATACTGTTGAAGAAGTCTCCTCATGAAGACCTACCATCTCAACTGTATCGTTAGTCTTTAACTGACCACGCTCTACTCTACCTGTAGCAACTGTACCACGACCTGTGATTGTGAATACGTCCTCAACAGGCATAAGGAAAGGAAGGTCTGCCTTACGGTCTGGAGTTGGGATATACTCATCAACAGCATCCATGAGCTCCTGAATGCAAGCGCAAGCAGGATCATCGTTTGAAGGAGCCTGTAAAGCCTTAAGAGCTGAACCCTTAATGATTGGACACTCATCGTCAAACTCATACTCAGCAAGAGTTTCACGGATTTCCATCTCAACTAACTCAAGAAGCTCTTCGTCGTCAACCTGATCAGTCTTGTTCATGAATACGATGATTGCAGGAACACCAACCTGACGAGCAAGAAGCAAATGCTCCTTAGTCTGAGCCATAGGACCATCAGTTGAAGCGATAACAAGGATAGCACCGTCCATCTGAGCAGCACCAGTGATCATGTTCTTAATATAGTCAGCGTGACCTGGGCAGTCAACGTGTGCATAGTGACGAGCTTCTGTCTCGTACTCTACGTGAGCAGTGTTGATTGTGATACCACGCTCTCTCTCTTCAGGAGCCTTATCGATGTCTGCATAGTCCTCGAACTTTGCAAAGCCCTTGTTAGCAAGATACTTTGTGATAGCAGCAGTAAGAGTTGTCTTACCATGGTCAACGTGACCGATTGTACCAATGTTTACATGTGGTTTGGTACGGTTAAATTTTTCCTTTGCCATTGGAATTTCCTCCTTAAAATTTACAATAGTAAAATTGTCAAAGATATTTTATCAAATACACATAAAAATATCAAGACTTTTTTAATAATTTATATTAGTTATTAGTCTTTCTTAGCTCTTTCGCTGATGATTGACTCACTAATTGACTTAGGTACCGGCTCAAATCCGTCCGGTTCCATTGTATACTGTCCACGACCCTGTGTCTTTGAACGAAGGTCATTAATATAACCAAACATTTCTGAAAGCGGAACTCTTGAGTTAATCTGCTTAGCACCTGCTCTGTCTTCCATACCCTGAATCTGACCACGACGTGAGTTAAGATCACCGATAACATCGCCCATATATTCTTCAGGAACGATAACAACAACCTTCATCATAGGCTCAAGGATGATTGGCTTAGCACCCTTAGCAGCTTCCTTGAATGCCATAGAACCTGCAATCTTGAATGCCATTTCTGATGAGTCAACCTCATGGTAAGAACCATCGTAAAGCTCAACTCTAACATCAACAACATTGTAGCCAGCAAGGATACCGCTCTTCATAGCACCCTGAATACCGGCATCAACAGCAGGGATGTACTCCTTAGGAATAGCACCGCCGACGATCTGGTTAACAAATTCGTAACCCTTACCGATTCCGTTTTCATCGAGGTTAGGCATAATACGAATCTTAACGTGACCGTACTGACCTGAACCACCTGACTGTCTCTTATACTTAAGGTCAGACTGACCGTTGCCCTGGATTGTTTCCTTATAAGAAACCTGAGGAGCACCAACATTAGCCTCTACCTTAAATTCACGAAGAAGACGGTCAACAATAATCTCAAGGTGAAGCTCACCCATACCTGCGATGATTGTCTGTCCGGTTTCTTCATCTGTATATGCTTTAAAGGTTGGGTCTTCTTCTGCAAGCTTTGCAAGAGCAATACCCATCTTCTCCTGACCTGCTTTTGTCTTCGGCTCAATAGCAACGTTAATAACAGGATCAGGGAAATTCATTGATTCAAGAATGATTGGATGATTCTCGTCACAAAGAGTATCACCGGTTGTAGTATTCTTAAGACCTACAGCAGCAGCGATATCACCTGCATAACATATAGGAATATCTTCTCTGTGGTTTGCGTGCATCTGAAGAATTCTACCTATTCTTTCTCTCTTATCCTTAACTGAGTTGTAGCAAGGTGTACCTGCCTCAACCATACCTGAATAAACACGGAAGAAACAAATTTTACCTACGAATGGGTCAGTTGCAATCTTGAATGCAAGAGCTGAGAAAGGTTCATCATCAGATGAATGACGAGCTTCTTCCTCGTCAGTTTCAGGATTAACACCCTTGATTGACTCAACATCTGTAGGAGCAGGCATATAATCAACAACAGCATCAAGAAGCGGCTGAACACCCATATTACGGTATGAAGTACCGCAGCAGATAGGAACCATATCATTTGCAATTGTTGAAGAACGAATGATTCTCTTGATATCAGCAACTGATACAGCATCCTCGCCCTCTTCAAAATACTTCTCCATAAGCTCCTCGTCCTGTTCAACAACATGCTCGATAAGCTCAGTTCTGTATTTTTCAGCCAATTCCTTCATATCATCAGGAATTTCTGTAACCTCAAACTTCATACCCTTCTCTTTATCTGGATCGATATAGATAATAGCATGATTTTCAACGAGGTCAATGATACCCTTAAAGGTATCCTCGCTTCCGATAGGAAGCTGAATTGGAAGAGCATTACATTTAAAACGGTCTTTAACCATATTCAATGCTCTGTAGAAATCAGCACCCATAATGTCCATCTTATTAACATAAATCATTCTGGGTACTTTATATTCGTCAGCCTGACGCCATACGGTTTCAGACTGCGGCTCAACACCGCCCTTTGCACAAAGAACAGTAACTGAACCATCAAGTACACGGAGTGAACGCTGTACTTCAACTGTGAAGTCAACGTGACCCGGTGTATCGATAATATTGATTCTATGGTCTTTCCAGAAGCAAGTTGTAGCAGCGGATGTGATTGTAATACCACGCTCCTGCTCCTGCTCCATCCAGTCCATTGTTGCAGAACCATCATGAGTTTCACCAATCTTGTGATTGATACCTGTATAATACAGAATACGCTCAGTGGTAGTTGTTTTACCTGCATCAATATGAGCCATAATACCAATATTTCTTGTCATTTCAAGAGATACTTTTCTTGGCATAATATCCTCCTATTAATATCTGAAATGAGCAAATGCTTTGTTTGCCTCTGCCATCTTATGTGTATCGTCGCACTTCTTAACTGCGCCGCCTGTCTTATTAACAGCGTCCATAATTTCAGCAGCAAGACGTTCCTTCATAGTTCTCTCTGAACGCTGACGAGCGTAAAGAGTTATCCATCTAAGACCTAATGTCTGTCTTCTTTCAGGACGAACCTCAAGAGGAACCTGGTAAGTTGCACCACCAATACGGCGAGCCTTTACCTCAAGCCCCGGCATGATGTTTTCCATTGCAGCTTCAAAAGTTTCCAATGGATCGTTACCGGTTTTTTCTCTAACGATGTCGAATGCTCCGTAAACGATTTTCTGAGCGACACCCTTTTTTCCATCAAGCATAATGTTGTTGATTAAACGTGTAACAAGCTTTGAGTTATACATTGGATCAGGTAAAACATCACGCTTAGCGATTTGGCCTCTTCTTGGCATCTTCGCTTCCCTCCTTCATAAATTTTAATGAGTTCATAGGTACTCGGTTTCCCGTGGAGTCAACAAAAGGTCATATACGCCTTATATATAGGTATATAAACTATTGTCATCCATAAGAAATAAAGTTTGGCTTACTTCTTAGCAGCCTTTGGTCTCTTTGCACCGTACTTTGAACGGCTCTGCATTCTTCCGTTAACACCCTGAGTATCAAGTGTACCACGGATAATGTGGTAACGTACACCAGGTAAATCCTTAACACGGCCGCCGCGAATCATAACAACAGAGTGCTCCTGAAGATTATGACCTACGCCTGGAATGTAAGCAGAAACTTCAATACCGTTTGTAAGACGAACTCTGGCAATCTTACGAAGAGCTGAGTTAGGCTTTTTAGGTGTTGCTGTCTTAACTGCAGTACAAACGCCGCGCTTCTGAGGAGAATTGTTATCAGTAACAATATTTCTCTTTGTGTTAAGTCCCTTTAAGAGTGCAGGTGTCTTTGACTTCTTCTCAACAGTCTTACGACCTGTTCTTACGAGTTGGTTAAAGGTAGGCAATAGTTTATCTCCTTTCAAAATTATTTTATACGCAGTGTGCGTATAAATCATACAATAAGAAAAACTTACTGCATCACTTAAACGCACACCTTGGGGCAAGCAAACTGCTCACCCCAAAATGTTGTGTTTTTCTACAAAATGCGGAATAAATCTTTGTATAATTTAACCAAAGTCATATCCACACGATTTGATAT
>JAIDEF010000165.1 GCA_029054965.1 Eubacterium sp. | reverse complement strand
TCATAATTTACAATTGTAAAATCATTAGAAATCTTCTGGGTACGCTGTGAGCTGAAGGTGCTGTCAACAGCATACCATTCATAGTCAGTATCATAGCAGTCCTTAAGCCTAACCATATTCCATGCATGAGGGTCAGACTCCTTGCCTGCTGATTTATCATAATCACCCTGAACAATAGCACAGTCAATGCCATTGTACTGACACATATAATAGAACAATGCTGAATAACCGTCACACACAGCCAGACCCTGATCCATAACATTCAGTCTGTTAAGTCCTTGTGAATCTGTCGTAAACCTCATATCTGCAATATAGGAGACTGAACCATTATCAGTTTTTTTGTAGGTAAAATCATCCTCATAGGCACCCTCAAGATAGCCGAAAAGTGCACCATACGCAGAGTGTGATGCCTTATAAACATCACTGTCGACAGGATACTGACTGTGGTTTTTATCAAGATACAAATCGTTGAAATAATACGTGTTTTTCGTAATATAATTAAAAATTGTTTTTACAATATAGTATTCTCTTTCATCACCTGATGAAGCACTGATTGTTTTGTTAGATGTGATATAATCCTCGTTCCACTCTTCAACAAACTGCTTAACCTGCGCCTCCTGATGAGCAGTGGTCATACTGTTAATTGAAATGCTGATGTAAAAGAAATTGTATTCTTTACAATAACTTGAAACAGAAAGTCTGTATGAATTACCGGCATCAACAAAGCTTGCCATTTCTCTTAAATAATCACCTGACGCAGGGTTTGAGGTTTTCTTATAAACATCAGATTCAATCTTATCAAAAATCATTCTGATATGCTTCTGAGTCAGTTTTTCGCTTTCTTCAGTAAATTTTTCACTTGGAAGTGAAGTATCAACATTTTCACTGAGTGCTGAATTATCAGTTAAGAAATAGAATGATATCCCGCTGTCACGGTTAAGCATTGCACTTCTTACCTTATCTGTTACAGCGTCAAGATTGTCACTGCCGTCATAAAGCTCGCACTGATGCCATTCATCATTTGTAACAATCCAGTATTCGTTATCTTCATGGTTAACATAATACATTTCACCGCCGCTGTATTTTTCACCCTCAATATGCTGTGCCGCCTGAGCTGTCATAGGCAGCAATGCTGCAAAGACTGCACAAACAGCAAAAGTCAGAATAACTTTTAAATAATTATAATTCTTTTTGCTCTTTTCCATAACACTTACTCCTTGACAT
>JAIDEF010000164.1 GCA_029054965.1 Eubacterium sp. | reverse complement strand
GATATAGGCCCTACAGGCAAGCTTTTAACGCCGATGGGTGACCTTGATTTTGAAAAGGCAGTTGAGCTTTTCTCTGAAGTTGTGGTTGCTGGTAAGGATGACAGTGATGTTATAATTATCGAAACTATGAGTGACTCCTACGAGTTAAAAGCGGCTGTTCTGGCTGCAAAGGAGAATAGTGACCTGCCTGTTATCACATCAATGATTTTTGATGAAAAGGGCAGACTTCTCACAGGCGGTGACGTTAAATCTGCTGCTGCAATGGTTGAAGGTCTTGGCGTTGATGTTATCGGTATTAACTGTGGTCTTGGTCCAAAGCAGATGATTGAGCTTGTAAAGGAGCTGAGGTCTTGCACCTCTCTTCCTATTCTTGTTATGCCTAATGCAGGCTTGCCTGAATCTGTTGACGGAAAAACCGTTTATAATGTTTCTCCCGACGAATTTGCTGAGGATATGGAAGAAATTGCAAAAATCGGTGTATCTTACCTTGGTGGCTGCTGTGGTACAACGCCTGACCATATCAAGGCAATGATTGAGCGTTGTAAAAAGATTGAAGACAGCGTTCCCGAAAAGAAAAATGACACTGTCGTTTCCTCCTACTCAACAGCCGTCACTATTGGTGATAAACCCGTTGTTATTGGTGAAAGAATTAACCCTACAGGCAAAAAGCTTTTCAAAGAAGCCTTAAGGAATAATGATATTGACTATGTAATTAAAGAAGGTCTTGCGCAGAAGGACAAGGGTGCACATATCCTGGATGTGAATGTCGGTCTGCCTGAAATTGACGAGGTTAAGTGGCTTAGGGATGCAGTCTATAATCTGCAGAGTGTTCTGCCGCTGCCTTTACAGCTTGACAGCTCCGACCCGCTGGCTCTTGAGGCAGCAATGCGTATTTATAACGGCAAGCCTATGGTTAACTCCGTTAACGGCAAGGCTTCATCTATGCGTGAGGTATTTCCGCTTATAAAAAAATACGGCGGTGTTGTCGTCTGCCTTTGCCTTGACGAAAATGGTATTCCATCTACTGCAGAGGGCAGAATTGCTATAGCTGAAAAGATAATTAAAACTGCAGCCGAATATGGTGTTGACAAAAAGGATTTGGTTGTTGATGCTCTTGTTATGACGATTTCAACGGACAAGAATAATGCAATTGAAACATTAAAGGCAGTTAACTACATCAGAAACGAGCTTGGTGTGGCTACTGTTTTAGGTGTGTCAAATATCAGCTTTGGTCTGCCTAACCGTGAGGCAGTTAATACTGCGTTCTATACACTTGCTCTTGAAAACGGGCTTTCCGCAGGTATTATCAATCCGCTCAGTGACTCTATGATGAATGCATATTATTCATTTAATGCACTCAGAGGCTTTGACGATAACTGTGCAGAGTATATTGAAAATGCTGCCGAAACACAGGTTGTACCTGTAGGCAGCGGTACATTTGATTTGAAAACCGCAATCATTAAGGGTATGAAAAGCGAGGCAGGTGACTGTGCTAAAGATCTTTTAAAGAACACTGCTCCGCTTGATGTTATTAATGATTATATTATCCCTGCACTTGACGTTGTAGGCGACGGCTTTGAAAAAAATAAAATTTTCCTGCCGCAGCTTCTTATGAGTGCTGACTCTGCCAAGGCTGCATTTGATGAAATCAAAGTGCATCTGACTCTTGCAGGCGAAAAGCAGGAAAGTGAAAATAAAATTGTGATTGCCACTGTTGAGGGCGATATTCACGATATCGGCAAAAATATTGTTAAGGTGCTTTTGTCAAATTACGGCTTTGATGTTCTTGATCTCGGTAAAGATGTTAAGTGTGAAAAGGTGCTTGAAGAAACAATAAAGCACGATTGCAAGCTTGTCTGCCTTTCTGCGCTTATGACAACAACGGTTCCGAATATGGAAAAGACAATTAAGCTGATTCATGATAATACTGATGCCAGTGTGCTTGTTGGCGGTGCAGTGCTTACTAAATCATATGCCAAAATGATTAATGCCGATTATTATGCCAAGGATGCAATGGAAAGTGTAAGGATTGCCAAAGCCTATTTCGGAGGTGACGAGCAATGATGATTTCAACCAAGGGCAGATATGCTCTTATGATTATGACCTACATTGCAGAACATCAGGATGAAAGCGTAGTTTCGCTTAAGGATATAGCAGAGCATAAAAACATGGGTATCAAATACCTTGAAATTATTGTGTCATCACTGAATAAAGCAGGCTTGCTGGAAAGCACTCGCGGTAAAAACGGTGGCTATAAACTCAACAGAGACCCGAAAAATTATACACTGCTTGAAATCTTAAAGGTTGCCGAGGGAAGTCTTGCACCTGTAAGCTGCGTTAAGGAAGGCTTTTGCGATAACGCACCGAACTGTAAAACAAACAAAATGTGGTGTGAACTTGATGAATTGATTAGTGATTTCCTTACAAACAAAACTTTAGAGGATATAGTATAAATAATATGTAACATATTAACCCCCCCAAGATGTTATTTATCTTGGGGGGTTAGCCTGCAGAAAATTCTGCTGTAAGTTATATTTCTTTTAATAATTCTTTGACTTCATTAAGGCCGTGAATTTCATAGTCAGGTATAATGTTGCTTGTATTTTCATCAAAATGCGGATTAAACCACATTGTTTTAATACCGGCATTGATACCTCCCTTGATGTCACTTGACAGACTGTCACCGATAATGATGGTGTTGTTTTTGTTTAAATTCGGTATTCTGTCAAAGCAGTATTTAAAAAATTTAGGGTTTGGCTTTTCATGACCGACTACCTCTGAAATAAAAATATCCTTAAAGAAGTGTGAAATATCTGCGCTGGCAAGCCTGCCGTCCTGCACCTTTTTTGCACCATTTGACACAAGATAAAGGTCATAGGTTTTATAAATGCTCTCAAGCATATCAACTGCACCGTCAATAAAATAATGACCTACTGCAAGATATTCTTCATATATTGATGTGGCAAGCTCAGGTGAGGAGTCAATACCAAATTCTTTAAAAAGAAGTCTGTATCGGTTAACCTTGACCTCATCTCGGCTGATTTCACCAAGCTCAAGTCGCTTCCATTGTGAAATATTGTATTCACTATAACGGCTGATTATGTAATCATTCGGTTCAATTCCAAGTTTAAGCAGTGTTTTTGTCAGTGCAGTACGCTCACTCATTTTGAAATCAAAAATAGTGTCATCCAAATCAAATAAAACAGTTTTAATCATAAGTCCTCCATAAAAATAAATCCGTCGGTATTCATTATAACAAATACCAACGGATTTTTCTATATTATGCTGAATTCAGTTTTTGTGCATACATCCTGCCTGACAGTGACTGCAGTCGCCTCCGCAGGAGCCTTTGCCTGCCTTTTTATCCTTGATGATGTTTTTAATAATAAGTGCAACTATTAAAACTAAAATCAGCAAAACAGCTATTGTGCCAATGTGTGCTTTTAATAAAGTTAACATTTGAAACTCCTTGTTTATTTCTTAACCTTAGACTTTGTGTTTGTTTTTACTGTAAGCTTGCTTTCATCATACTTGTTCTTTCTTACAAGCATATAGATGATTCCTGCAAGGGCAATTACTGCTGCAATAAGACCGATGATGTTTACATCGCCTGTGAACAGACAGCCTAACTGGAATACGATAAGTGAAACAAGATATGCAAATCCGCATTGATAAGCAATTGCAAATAAAGTCCATTTGCCGTTGTTCATTTCTCTCTTGATTGCACCAATTGCTGCGAAGCAGGGAGCACAGAGAAGGTTAAAGATAAGGAATGAATATGCTGCAAGTGCAGGGTGACCGCCTGAAAGCTCTGAAAGGTTCTGAGAGAATGCTGCCCAGATTTCGTCACCGTTTTCAGAAAGCTCACCTGCATATTGATAAAGAACACCAAAAGTACTGACGACATTTTCTTTGGCAATAAGACCTGTAACAGTAGCCACTGCTGTTCTCCAGCCGCCCCATCCAAGCGGTACAAACAACCAGGCAAATGCCTTGCCGATATAAGCGAGAATTGATGCGTCCATATCATCGGTCATATGGAGACCGCCTTCAAAGGTGAACGCCTGCAGGAACCAGATAACTATTGTGGAAAGTGCAATAACTGTTCCTGCTTTTTTTATGAAAGACCAGCCACGCTCCCACATTGAGCGAAGCACAGAGCCTGCTGTCGGCAAATGATAAGCCGGCAGCTCCATAACAAATGGTGATGGCTCGCCTGAGAATATTTTAGTCTTTTTCAGTATTATTCCTGAAACAACTACGGCTGCAACTCCAATGAAGTAGGCTGATGTTGCCACAAGTCCCGATTCACCGAAGCAGGCACCTGCAATAAGTCCTATAATAGGCATTTTAGCACTGCAGGGGATAAAGGTGGTTGTCATAATTGTCATACGGCGGTCACGTTCATTTTCTATTGTTCGTGATGCCATAATGCCCGGAACACCGCAGCCTGTACCGATAAGCATAGGGATAAAGGATTTTCCGGACAATCCGAAATTGCGGAAAATTTTATCCATAACAAATGCAACTCGGCTCATATAACCACAACCCTCAAGGAATGCAAGGAAAATGAACAGAACGAGAATCTGCGGAACAAAGCCTAAAACAGCGCCAACACCGGCAACAATGCCATCAATGACCAAGGAGTAAAGCCAGTCAGCACATCCGATTGATGTGAGAAGCTTGTCAAAGAGTGTAGGAATCCAACCTCCGTCGTCAACAGAACCGAATACTACATCATTTACCCAGTCAGTAGCTATACCGCCAACTGTTGACATGGATATATAGTAAACAAGGAACATTACAAGTGCAAATATCGGAAGTCCCAGCCATCTGTTTGTAACTACTTTATCAATTTTATCTGATATTGAAAGCTTGCCTTCGTTTGCTTTTTTATATGATTTTTTTATTACAGATTCAATATAGACATATCGTTCATTAATGATAATGCTTTCTGCATCATCGTCAAGCTCTTCCTCTGCAGCAGAAATATCCTCCTTTATATGTTCCAGAATTACAGGGTCAAGGTTGATTTGCTCAAGTACCTTCGGGTCACCCTCAAATATTTTTACTGCATACCATCGCTGCTGTGCAGCAGGCATATCGTGGACTGCTGCCTCTTCAATATGTGCAAGTGCGTGCTCAACAACACCGCTGAAGCAGTGACGTGGCGTTAACGGAGGATTACCTGCCGCATCAATAGCAGCATTTATTGCATCTGCAATTCCTGTGCCTTTTAATGCAGAAATTTCAACTACCTTGCATCTTAGCTGCTTTGAAAGCTCATCAATACGGATTTTGTCACCATTCTTTTCAACAATATCCATCATATTGATTGCAACAACAACAGGTATTCCAAGCTCAATGAGCTGTGTTGTCAGATAAAGGTTTCTTTCAATATTTGTTCCGTCGACAATATTTAAAATAGCATTTGGTTTTTCTTCAACAAGATAATCTCTTGCAACTATTTCCTCTATTGTGTATGGTGATAATGAATAAATACCGGGCAGGTCGGTGACAATAACGTCATTTCTCTTTTTCAGCTTGCCCTCTTTTTTTTCTACCGTTACGCCGGGCCAGTTGCCGACATATTGGTTTGAACCTGTCAGAGCATTAAATAAAGTGGTTTTGCCGCAGTTTGGGTTGCCTGCAAGCGCAATTTTAATTCCCATATATATTTCCTCTCAATTTTGCTAATTAGTTTAAACTAACTTGGTTTTAAAAAATTAAGGGTTATACCCTTAAATTACTCAACCTCGATTAATTCGGCATCTGCCTTGCGAAGTGATAATTCATAATTACGAACATTAATTTCAATTGGATCGCCAAGTGGAGCAACCTTGCGAACATAAATCTCAACACCCTTTGTAATGCCCATATCCATTATTCTGCGTCTTAACGCACCCTCGCCGTTGATTCGTTTTACTTTGCAGGTACCGCCGACTTTAACTTCTTTTAATGTCATACAGTATCCTCCTTTTGATTTATTAAATATGTATTATAAAAGCCAAATATGCAGTTAGCTTTTTCTAACCACGTATATGTTAGCACTAACTAACTGATTTGTCAATACCCGATTTCAAATTTTTTTACATTTATTTATATTATTCCGATTGCTTGAAAATTACTTATATAT
>JAIDEF010000163.1 GCA_029054965.1 Eubacterium sp. | reverse complement strand
TATTTATGAGTGTATATATAATAGGTACAAAGCTAAAAATCAAATAAGGAGATATATTATGGCAAAGGAAATAAAAAAGGTAGTTCTTGCCTATTCAGGCGGACTTGACACATCAATCATAATTCCATGGTTAAAGGAAAATTATAACAACTGTGAGGTTATTGCAGTTTCAGGTGACGTTGGTCAGGGAACTGAGCTTGACGGACTTGAAGAAAAGGCAATTGCAACAGGTGCATCCAAGCTTTATGTACTTGATTTAAGAGACGAGTATGTTGAGGATTACATATTCCCCTGCCTGAAGGCCGGTGCTGATTATGAAACATATTTACTCGGCACATCACACGCTCGCCCATGCATTGCTAAGGGTCTTGCGGAAATCGCTATTAAAGAAGGTGCTGACGCAATTTGTCACGGCTGCACAGGAAAGGGCAATGATCAGGTACGTTTTGAATTAACTCTCAAGGCATTTGCTCCTGAAATGGAGATTATTGCTCCTTGGCGTGAGTGGGATATCAAATCACGTGAGGAAGAAATTGAATATGCTGAGGCTCACAACATTCCTCTTAAAATAAACCGTGAAACAAACTATTCAAAAGATAAAAATGTATGGCACTTAAGCCACGAGGGATTAGACCTTGAGGACCCTGCAAATGAGCCTATGTATTCCAAAGAAGGCTTCCTTGAATTGGGTGTTGCTCCTGAGCAGGCTCCTGACAAGCCTACATATGTAACAATTCATTTTGAAAAAGGTATTCCTACCGCAATTGACGGTGAGGAAATGAAAGCTCTTGCAATCGTTGAAAAGCTCAATGAGCTTGGCGGTGCAAACGGTATCGGTCTACTTGACATTGTTGAAAACAGGCTTGTAGGAATGAAGAGCCGTGGTGTTTATGAAACTCCTGGCGGTGCAATCCTTTACAAGGCTCACGAGCTTCTCGAAATGATTACACTTGACCGTGAAACATCACATTACAAAAAGCTTGTATCACAGAAATTCGGTGAGCTTGTTTACAACGGCCTATGGTTCACTCCGCTTCGTGAGGCACTGTCTGCTTTTGTTGACAAAACACAGGAAACTGTTACAGGTGATGTTAAGGTTAAGCTTTACAAGGGTAACATCATTAACGCAGGTATCACATCACCATATACTCTTTATGATGAAAATATTGCATCCTTCGGCGAGGACGGCGGTGCTTACAACCAGGCAGACTCAGCAGGATTCATTAATCTGTTCGGTCTATCAATTAAGGTTAAGGCTCTGCTTGATAAGCAAAGGGAAGAATAATTAATAATTTATGAGGGCGGATAATATCCGCCCCTACGATTTACAGCAGAAAGATTAATAAGTGTTTCAGACGGGCGGATGGTATCCGCCCCTACGGCTTTTCAGGAGGATACACAGCTTTATGGCACAGCTATGGAAAGGCAGGTTCAAAAAAGAGCTTGCAAAAGAAACAAATGATTTCAACTCATCAATCAAATTCGATTCAAGAATGTATGCACAGGATATTCAGGGCAGTATTGCCCATGCCACTATGCTTGGTGCAGCAGGAATTATTGACCAAAACGAAAGCAACAAGATTGTTCAGTGCTTAAGTGAAATATATAATGATATCAAAAGCGGCAGTCTTAACATTGATATGGAGGCTGAGGATATTCATACCTTTATCGAAGGCGAACTGACTGCAAGACTCGGACAAACCGGCAAAAGACTGCACACCGCAAGATCAAGAAATGATCAGGTTGCTCTTGATATAAGACTTATGCTGAGAAACGAGATTGATAAAATTACCGAAAAGATTAAGGAATTAATAAGCGTTATCTGCAATAAAGCAGGTGAAAATAAAGAAACCATTATGCCGGGCTATACTCACCTTCAAAGAGCACAGCCTATTACCTTCGGTCATCATCTTATGGCATATGCTGCAATGCTTTGCAGAGATCTTGACAGACTTAAAGATGTAAAAAAGAGAATGAATGTCTGCCCTCTCGGCAGCGGTGCACTGGCAGGAACAACCTATCCTCTTGACAGAAATATGGTTGCTGAGCTTCTTGGCTTTGATGACATAAGCGCAAACAGCCTTGACGGTGTTTCAGACAGAGATTTCTGCATTGAGCTTGCAGCGGCGTTATCACTCATTATGGTGCACCTTTCACGCTTCAGCGAGGAAATTATTATGTGGTGCAGCTGGGAATTCAAGTTTATTGAGCTTGACGATGCATTCTCAACAGGCTCAAGCATTATGCCGCAGAAGAAAAATCCGGATATTGCAGAGCTTGTTCGCGGTAAGAGCGGCAGAGTTTTCGGCGATTTAACAACACTTTTAACAGTTATGAAGGGTATCGCTCTTGCTTACAACAAGGATATGCAGGAGGACAAGGAGGCTATATTTGACGCAGTCGACACTGTTAAAATGTGCCTTAATGCCTTCACTCCCATGATTGACACCATGACTGTTATTAAAGAAAATATGAGAAATGCAGCAGCAAAGGGCTTTATAAATGCAACCGACTGTGCCGATTATCTGGTATCAAAGGGTCTTCCCTTCCGTGATGCATACAAAGCAACAGGTGAGCTTGTTGCAATCTGCATTGACAAAGGTCTTACTCTTGAAACACTGCCGATTGAAGAATACAAAGCAGTCTGCGATTTATTTGATAAAGAGGTTTACACAGCAATCAGTCTTGAAAAATGTGTTAATGACAGACTTGTTGCAGGCGGTCCAAGTGCAGGCAGTGTTGAAAAGCAAATTGAAAAAGCAATGTCTTTTATAAAATAATCAAATTAAATGCAGAGGATATTAAACTTCCGCTGCATTTTTTGTTGACTATGAAATAAAAAAAGAGTATAATAAAGCCATCTATAGATTATTGAACCAATAACAAATTACATATTGAAAGGTAAGTGCCCGATGAGTTATAAAATCGTTGTTGACAGTTGCTGTGATTTAACCGCAGATATGAAAAATTGGAGTAACCTGGAGGTTATTCCGCTTACCCTCCAGATTGGTGATTACGTTATCCCAGATGATGAAAATTTTAATCAGGATGACTTTGTAAACAGAATGATTAACAGCGATGTTCTTGCTCAGTCAGCATGTCCTTCGCCGCAGGCA
>JAIDEF010000162.1 GCA_029054965.1 Eubacterium sp. | reverse complement strand
TTGCCGACAGCCATACCGGTAAGCTGTGCGCCGTTATCTGTGGCCAGTGCACAAATCAGTGCAAAGAAAATAAGGTAAACGCCAAACTGCGGATTATCAAACATATCTCGGAGTCTGATAAAAATACCGAATCCAAAAGGTACAACCGCACTTGCAAAAAACGACACAGTTACATCCTCAAAGGTGGTATATGCATGGCCTTTGAGCATTGCAAGGAAAAATACAAGACACAAAACTATTATGTAAACAATCGGCGGCAAAAAGCCTGTAACTCTTCCCCACACCTCGGCTGAAACCACAGGCTCTAAAACCTTAGCACTTGTCATAAATGGTGTGAGTGCTGCAAAGATTATACCGATAACCTTAATAAACGTATTCTGAACATTGGCACATCTCATAATCTCGCCTGCTGCAACTGCCGATAAAAACGCAACGGCTATTGCAAGTGCAGGAGTATTAATCTGCCAAACTATAACTGCCAATACTGCCAGCAGAACAACTGCTGTAATCACTCTTTGTTTCATCACTATCCTCCGAAACGACGGTTCCTTTTTTCAAACTCTCTGAGTGCCTGATGCAAATCCTCAATCTTAAAATCCGGCCAAAGCACGTCACTGTACCAGAATTCACTGTATGCCGCCTGCCAGAGCAGGAAGTTTGAAAGACGCTGTTCACCGCTGGGTCTGATTATCAAATCACATTCGCTGCAGGTATAAAGCTTCGCCGAAATATCATCCTCGGTAATATCTGCTTTACCATCACTGATAAGCTGATTAACAGCTGAAACGATTTCCTGTCTGCCGCCGTAATTGATTGCCAGGTTAACAGTCGTGCCTGTGTGCGATGCGGTTTCCTCCTCTGCCTCATCCATTAAATCCAACAGATTCTGAGAAATGCCCTCGCGCTCACCGATAAACTTAATTCTGCTGTTACCGGCCTGTGTCATATCACTTTTTGCCTCAAGCAGATAATCCATGAACAGCCTCATAAGAGCATCAACCTCTTCCTTAGGTCTTTTCCAGTTTTCTGTTGAAAAAGCATAGAAGGTAACATTTTCAATACCGAGTCGTTCACATTCCTTACTGATTGTTCTGAACACGTTTGCACCGGCCTTGTGACCGGCAGATCGCGGCAAAGCTCTCTTTTTAGCCCAACGTCCGTTACCATCCATAATAATACCAATATGCTTTGGAAGAACTGCAAACTCGTCAGTAGTTTCAATTTTTTTACTGAAAAGTGCCATTCACCGCACCTCCTCAATATAGTTATAAATACAGTTTTAGGGTGACTGTTAAGTCACCCTTTAAACATAAATTAAATTAGATTGAAAGAACCTCTTCCTCTTTCTTTTTGGTAATAGACTCAACCTGCTTTACATAATCGTCTGTAATATCCTGAAGCTTCTTTTCTGCATCCTTCTGCTCATCCTCAGTAATTTCATTATCCTTCTTAAGCTTTTTTATATCATCCATAGCATCACGGCGGACGTTACGTATAGCAACCTTTGCTTCCTCACCGCGCTTAGAAATATCTTTTTGCAGAGTTTTACGATGCTCCTCTGTAAGCTGAGGGAAGGTAAGACGTATAACCTTTCCGTCGTTCTGAGGATTGATGCCGATATCAGCAGTATTGATTGCCTTTTCAATCTCTCTGAGAGTTGAAGCATCCCATGGCTGGATAACAAGAAGCCTTGCCTCGGGCACTGAAACTGCAGCCATCTGATTAATCGGTGTAGGTACGCCATAATAGTCAACCATCACTTTATCAAGCACAGCAGGATTGGCTCTGCCTGCTCTTACTGCCGCATAATCACGCTCAAGAGCAGTTAAGCACTTTTCCATTTTTTCTTTAGTTTTAGCAAATACTGTTTCCATAATAATTTACCTCTCCAAATATATTAAATTAATTTCTTACAAGTGTGCCGATTGTTTCACCCTTAACAGCCCTAACAACATTATCCGGGTCTGTTAAATCAAACACAAGAATTGACAAATCGTTATCCTTGCAAAGTGAGAAAGCTGTTGAATCCATAACCTTGATGTCACGTGCAAGCACCTCTTTGAACTGTACCTCATCAAACTTAACGGCATCGTCATACTTATTAGGGTCTTTGTCATATACACCGTCAACATTCGTAGCTTTAAGAAGAACATCCGCATTGATTTCAACTGCTCTAAGTGCAGCAGCAGTATCGGTTGAGAAGAATGGTGAGCCTGTGCCGCAGCCGAAAATAACAATTCGTCCCTTCTCAAAATGACGAATAGCCTTGTTGCGAATATAAGGCTCGGCAATCTGACGCATTTCAATAGCAGTCTGAACTCTTACAACGGCACCAAGCTGTTCAAGTGCATCACAAAGTGCAAGTGAATTCATAGCAGTTGCAAGCATACCGATATGGTCAGCACGAGTTCTGTCCATATGCTCACTTGTTCTGCCTCTCCAGAAATTTCCTCCGCCGACAACAATTCCGACCTCAACGCCCAAATCGGCAACCTCTTTAATTGATTTACAGATTTTAACTACGGTATCAGTATCAATACCTGTACCCTTTTCACCGGCAAGAACTTCACCGCTGAGTTTTAACAATATTCTTTTATATGCTATGCTCACGAGAATACCTCCATACATATTATTCGCTTATATAATAATATAAAATATAAATAAAGTAAATAGATATAATAAATATTTAACAAAATAAATATTCAAAAATAAAAACAGGAGGGCGTTATATGAACAGCCCCAGATTGTGTAGACAGCACAAAAACAGACTGCTATGGTAGAATATTTAGTTTAAGCAATGAACTGA
>JAIDEF010000161.1 GCA_029054965.1 Eubacterium sp. | reverse complement strand
GTAGGTGCTGAAAAGGCATTTAAAAATGCAGGCTCAAAGGGTCTGGCAAGAATTTTTGTTACAACAAAAATGGATGATGCAAGAGCAGATTTCTACAAAAGCTTTAACGGAATTGTTGCAAAGTTCGGTACTCAGGTTTGTCCTGTGGTTGTTCCTGTTCTTTCAGCAGGCGAGGTGCGTTCCTACTATAATATGATAGAGGATAAAGCTTATGTTTATGAAAACGGTACTAAAAGAGAGGTAACTCCTGAGCCTGCCGATGTTCCGAGATTTGAGGCTATCAAGGCAGTTTTTGCCGAGGCAGTGGCTTCAAGCGATGAGGAGCTTATGGAAAAATACTTTGAGGGTGAGGAGCTTACAAAAGAGGATAAAATCAAGGGTGTAAGTCTTGGTATCGCTGACGGCTCAATTATTCCTGTGTTTGCACTTTCAGGTTTAACAGGTGTTGCCTGTGACATGCTTCTTGATTTTATAGCAGATGTTTGTCCTGCACCTAAGGGCGAGTATGCTATTGACAGTGACGGCGAGCCTGTGGAGCTTACTGCTGATGAAAACGGTCCGCTTGCAGCAATCTGTTTTAAAACAGTAAGTGATGCTTTTGTCGGCAAGCTCAATTTCTTTAAGGTTGTAAGCGGTAAAATCACAGCTTCAACTGTTCCGTATAATGCAAATACAGGCAGAGAGGAAAAAATGGGCAAGCTTGTTAAGGTGTTTGGTGCAAAGCAGAATGATGCTTCAGAGCTGAAGGCAGGTGACATTGGTGCTGTTACAAAGCTGAGCGGTTTTTCAACCGGGGATACAATGTGTACAGCATCTAATGTGGTTAAACTTGATGGTGTTGTTATTCCTACACCTACATATAAAATGGCTATAAAGGCAACAGCTAAAGGTGAGGAGGAAAAGATTGCTTCAGGTCTTATGAAGCTTTGTGAAGAAAATCCATCACTTGTTTTTACTAATAATACCGAAACACGTGAGCAGATTATTGCAGGTCTTGGCGAGCAGCAGCTTGAGGTTGTTGTTTCAAGACTTAAAGAACGCTTTGGTGTTAATGCTAAGCTCGAAACACCAAAGGTTGCTTACAGAGAAACAATTACTAAAAAGGTTTCTGCACAAGGCAGACATAAAAAGCAGAGCGGCGGTCACGGTCAGTTCGGTGATGTATTTATTGAATTTGAGCCATATGATACCGATAAATTAGTATTTGCTGAGAGAGTTGTTGGCGGTTCTGTGCCAAAGAATTTCTTCCCTGCAGTTGAAAAGGGTCTTAATGAGTGTATGGAGAGCGGTGTGCTTGCCGGATATCCGATGGTTGGTGTTAAGGCAACTCTTTATGACGGCTCCTATCATCCTGTTGATTCAAGTGAAATGAGCTTTAAAATGGCAGCAAGTCTTGCTTTCAAAGAGGGAATCGGTAAAGCGATGCCTGTAATTCTTGAGCCGATTGTTACACTTAAAGCCTTTGTAAATGATGATGCAATGGGTGATATTATCGGTGATATCAATAAACGCCGCGGCAGAGTGCTGG
This sequence comes from Eubacterium sp., assembly GCA_029054965.1. Taxonomy (GTDB): domain Bacteria; phylum Bacillota; class Clostridia; order Oscillospirales; family Acutalibacteraceae; genus Eubacterium_R. The sequence continues at coordinate 2,337 of JAIDEF010000161.1, read as the reverse complement.
GTATGACACCGACGGGTGACGGATATCAGGAAATTATTGCAGAGGTTCCGGACGGAGAGATGACAACATTTTCAACCTCAATGCGTCAGATTACACAGGGCAGAGGCTCATTTGAAACAGAATTTGCCCGCTATGACAGAGCACCGGAGCATATTGCTCAGCGTGTAATAAGTGAATCATAATATTTTACTTTTTTATGATGAATAAATACCCTGCAGTAAAAACTGCAGGGTGTTTTGCTGTGTTATATTCAGGTTGTAATACCGTTAATCTGTATCAGCTCGCCTTCAGTAAGCTGGGGAAAATCAAGTGCTTTGAGATTTTCAAGCAGTTGTTCTTTTGAATGTACACCTACTAAAACAGATGTTATGTTTTTATTCTGTGCAAGCCACTGAATTGCCATTTGCGAAAGTGACTGTCCACGCTTATGTGCCATATTGCAAAGCTCTTTAATTTGATAAGGTCTGCGACTGTCATAGCCGACATGTGCCTGAAGCTTTTCATTGCCGTACAGTCTTGAATTTTCAGGAATTCCATTTTCAAATTTATCACTTAGCTGTCCCTGTGCAAGGGGTGAAAAAGCGATTATGCCTTTATGCTTGTCATGAGCTTCCTTGATTAAATCATTGTGCTCAATTGTTCTGTCAAATATTGAATATCTGTTTTGATTAATGATAAACGGAGCATTGAAATCATCACACTTATGGTGCATTTTGTGCATTGTTTTACCATCATAATTACTAATGCCCACATATAATGCCTTGCCCTGTCTTACAATATCTGACAGACAGAGTGCCGTTTCTTTAAGCGGAGTTTCAGGTGTCATACAGTGGTGGTAGAATATATCAACATAATCAAGCCCCATTCTTTGCAGACTCTGATCAAGAGATGCCATAAGATATTTTCTTGAACCGCCTCTGCCGCCGTAAGGACCCTGCCACATTTCGTATCCTGCTTTGGTGCTGATAATCAGCTCATCACGATAGGGTTTGAGGTTTTCTTTAAATATTCTACCAAAGTTAATCTCAGCTCTTCCAGGCTCAGGACCATAGTTGTTGGCCAAATCAAAATGGGTGACACCATTGTCAAATGCAGTAAGGATGATGTCCTTCATAGTGTCATAATCATCGTTGATTCCAAAGTTCTGCCACAGTCCCACAGAAATTTTAGGCAGCGCCAGACCGCTTTTGCCGCAGTAGCTGTAGGGCATTTTGCTATATCTGTTTTCACTTGCTTTATACATTTTATACCTCCGCTTAATAAAACAAAAGCTGATTGCAACAATTCACAATCAGCTAATTGATTAAGATTGCTTTAAAGCTCTTTCAAGCCAAACAGCACCCAGGTCTAATGCATTGAAAAGACCTATTTTTTCACTTTTCTTAACTATTTTTTCCTTTGGTGATACATTTTCATCGGTGTCAAGAAGCTGAATAGCTACCTTGCCCGATACCTTCAAATCATCAATGCTGTCATCCTCATTGATGATGTTGAGGCAGATTACATATGGTTCATTCATATTACCATAGTAAATGGTTTTGCCGCATCTAACCAAAGGCTTACCTTTGTATTCAAGGAATTTTTCGATTTTACCCTCTGCCAAAGATAACCCTCCTTTAACTTTTTTTAGCCGAGATAAGACTTTACCATAGCCGCTAATAATTCATCACGGTCAATTCGCCTTATGAGGCTTCTTGCATTTTTGTGTGTTGTGATGTATGTTGGGTCTTCTGAAAGAATATAGCCGACTATCTGATTAATGGGATTATATCCCTTCTCCTGAAGTGCATCAAATACCTCGGTTAAAGTATCCTTCATAATATCCTCTTTTTCATCACCAATTCTGAATGTCATTGTTTTATCAGTCAAGGTAAAGCCACCTCCTTTTAAAGCATTACACATTAATTATATACAAATTTTACTAAAATTACAACACTTTTTTTAAAATGCTTGACTTATTCATGGTTTTTGGTTTATAATCTCATTAATAATTAAAGACATTGAACGGGTATAAGTAGGCTGATTGTACTGTTTAAGAGAGTGCACGGGTGGTGTAAGTGCATACTTATTATTAGCTGAATTTCAGCTCGGGAGTCCCTGACGAGCAACTAAGTCAGGCGTAGTGTTGCGTTAAAGCAAGGAGCGGCAATTATTTAATTGCAATTTGAGTGGTACCACGGAAGTTGACTTTCGCCTCATGTGAGGTGAAGGTTTTTTATTTTTTAGGAGGGAATTATGGAAAGCAGAATTACAGCTCTCAGAGAAAAGTTTGAAGCCGAGCTTTCAAAAATTGAAAATTCGTCTGAGCTTGAAAGTATTCGTGTTCAGTACATGTCT
>JAIDEF010000160.1 GCA_029054965.1 Eubacterium sp. | reverse complement strand
GTAACCATTCCGTCAGGATATGAAACAGACAGCTATTATATTCCTGTTGATAAAAAAACAGAAAGCTATGATTTTAAGCTTAATAAGTCAGCACTTACCGAGCAGGATAATCATTGCTTTTTACAGATTTCGGATACTGAAATCGGCGAAAACGGAACAGGCGAATGGCTTGATACAGTCAAGGAGCTTGTCAAAGAAAACAAGCCTGCATTCCTTATACATACGGGTGACATCTGCTATGAGGCAGGTCTAAAAAAGCATATTGAAGAAATGAATACCGATACAATGGGCTGCAGTGTAAAATATGTTATCGGAAATCACGATTATGTTGACGGTAAGTATGGTGAGGAGTTATACGAAAGTCTTTACGGTCCTGTATGGTATTCTTTTGAAGTCGGCAATACACACTATGTTGTTACTTCATTTCAGACAGGAAGTGACTATAAGTCCCTCTATAACAAAAATGACAGGTGGAAATGGCTGAAAAACGACCTTGAAAATGTTGACGGCGATATGAAGGTTGTTATGTTCAACCACACCAAATCACCGTCTGATGATTATGTTTTAACCTTTGGAAGAGATGAGCTAGATTTAAAAAAGCATAATTTAATTGCCTGGGTATTCGGCCATTATCATTATAACTATGTATATGAAAATGAGGGCGTTCTCAATATCAGCGCACCTCGTCCGGACTGCGGTGGTATTGATTCATCACCTGCAGGAACAAGAATTATAAATGTTACAGCCGACGGCAGTATTTCAACTGAAATGAAATATTACGATTTAGGTAAAACCTCTAAGCCACAGAATACACTGTGGAGTACAAAGACAGATGGTAACATTTTATTCTGTGATACTGTTTTTGACAATGGTTTTGTTTATACTGCAACCGTTGACGATGATTATCCGAGGACCTGCAGAGTTTATTGCCTTGATGCTGAAAATGGTGAAATACAGTGGAGCTTTGAAACAAAAAATTCAGTTAAGAATAATATCTGTATAGATAATAACAGGCTTGCTGCAATGG
>JAIDEF010000016.1 GCA_029054965.1 Eubacterium sp. | reverse complement strand
CTGTAAGCCTGTCATATTTGCGGCTTAAATTCCTTTAAGTCCTTGAAATCCCAGGTATCAATAGCATCCTGTCTGCCCTTTGTAAATTCATCACCTGTTACTTCATCAACAGTATAAACAGATGTGCAGTTAGGGCAGATAAGAAAATATACTGTTTTTAAATCTAAAAACTTTTCAGCATCAAGTCTGCGTTCAAAGTTTGAAAAAACACCGAACTGAACTTCTTTTTCACAGTGCGGGCATTTTAATTTAATGGTTTCACCCTTGCTTTTTATTCTGATTGAATTTCCAAGTCTGTACTCCATAATATCACCAAGACTATTTTACTATAAATTTAGGATGTGTTCAAGTGTATAAAAAAATAATTTTATCATTTTTACTGATTTTTTGTCTTGCAGGCTGCACTGCAGCACAGCCGTCAATAGACGAAGCTAAGAAGAAAACAGTTGAGCAGCCGTATATAAAGGCTGTATGGTTTTCCTATTATGAGCTTTCATCATTTACTGAGGATAATGATGAGGCTCAATTTAAAAAGTCTATTTCAAAGGCATTCAAGGAACTGGCATCAAAAGGCTTTAACCGTGTTACTGTTCAGGTGCGTCCTTTCGCTGATGCTTTTTATAAGTCAGATTATTTTCCCGTAAGCAGTTACTGTTTCGGTCAGCAGGGGAGCGAGCTGATTTATGATCCGCTTGCAATAATGGTTGATGCAGCACATAAATATAATATGTCAATTGAAGCGTGGATTAATCCTTATAGAGTCAGCAGTAAAAATGATTTCAGTGATTTGTCAAAGGATAATATAGCTTTGACAATGAAGGACAGTGAGGATTTGATTGTCTGTGACACCGGAATATATTTTAATCCTGCCTGCGATAAGGTGTCAGAATTAATTGTAAATGGTGTTAAAGAAATAGCGAGCAATTACGCTGTTGATTCAATCTGCTTTGATGATTATTTTTATCCTGTAACAGATGAATCAATAGATAAAAAATATTATTCTGCCTATAAAAAATCAGGCGGCAAATTAAGTCTTGATGATTACAGACGTGATAATGTTTCAAAAATGGTTTCTTCTGTGTATAAAT
>JAIDEF010000159.1 GCA_029054965.1 Eubacterium sp. | reverse complement strand
ATTCAAAAAGTAACAAAAAAAATGAGCAGTAAATCAAAAAAATTTACTGCTGATAAAATTATTCCATATAAAGGACTATTCTTTTTTCTGATAAGGTTTTTTGAACATCAATGATACGTTGATTTGACGAGCCGCGGAATTTGAGTGAAATATCCTTTTTACTTTCCTCAAAGCGTCCGTCAACAAGAACATCAATCAGCGACAGCATTTCTGCAGACACATCGGTTTTTGCCCTGCTTTTCGCTCTTCCTGTTATTTCTTCAAAGGTAAAGCCTGAGTAACACCATATATCCTTATCGGGGAATTTTTCCTTAAACATTACAAGGAACGGCAGGAGCACTCTTTGATTTTCAGGCTCAAATGGCTCACCGCCCAAAATGGAAAGACCGTTAATCCATTCAGGCTCACAGGCTTCAAGTATTTCCATCATTGTCTGCTCCGTAAATGCATTGCCGAATGCAAAATCCCAGGTCTGTGCATTAAAGCAATCCTTGCAGTGATGTCTGCAGCCCGACACAAAAAGCGATGTGCGTACCCCTATTCCGTTTGAAATATCATTTTTTTTGATTTCACCGTAGTTCATATTCCACCTCATAATTCACAGCTATATGGCAATAGGCTGTCTTTAATCAGACAGCCTATTTTTGATTTTATAAGTGCAGAACTCTTTCCTTGATTTCCTGAGTTCTTCCCTGATTCCAGAACTGAGTACCGATATAACCGCAGGTTCTGCGTGCAACATTCATTTTATCCTGATCCTCATTGCCGCACTTGGGACATCTCCATACCAGTTTGCCGTCACCATTTTCAACAATCTTAATCTCGCCGTCATAGCCGCAGCACTGACAGTAATCGCTTTTTGTGTTCAGCTCGGCATACATAATATTGTCATAAATAAATCTCATAACCTGAATCACTGCAGGGATATTATCCTGCATATTAGGAACCTCAACATAAGAGATTGCACCGCCCGGTGAAAGAGCCTGAAACTCGCTCTCAAACTTGAGCTTTGTGAAGGCATCAATCTCCTCGGCCACATGAACATGATATGAGTTTGTGATGTAATTTCTGTCAGTTACGCCCGGGATGATACCAAATCTCTTCTGAAGCTGCTTTGCAAATTTATAAGTAGTTGACTCAAGCGGAGTACCATAAATACTGTAATCTATATTTTCCTCTTTCTTCCACTTATTACAAGCATCATTCATATACTGCATAACTGAAAGAGCAAATGGCTTGCCGCCGTCAGCATCAGTATGCGACTTACCTGTCATATACTTTGTACATTCATAAAGACCTGCATATCCGAGTGAAATGGTTGAATAGCCGTCAAACAGCAGTCTGTCAATAGTTTCACCCTTCTTAAGTCTTGCAAGTGCACCATGCTGCCAAAGAATAGGAGCAGCATCACTCATTGTGCCCATAAGTCTGTTATGACGGCACTGAAGTGCTCTGTGGCAAAGGTCAAGACGTTCATCAAATATCTTCCAGAACTTGGTCATATCACCGCCTGATGAGCATGCAATATCAACAAGATTAAGTGTTACCACACCCTGATTAAAACGACCGTAATACTTCTTTTTACCTTCAACATAGTTCTTGGCATTAGCAATATTTCCAACACCGTTTTCAGTAAATCTGTCAGGTGTAAGGAATGAACGGCAGCCCATACAGGTGTAAACATCACCCTTTAAATCCATCATAACCTTTTCGCTGATATAATCAGGAACCATACGCTTTGCAGTACATCTTGCTGCAAGCTCTGTGAGATAATAGAACTGTGAATCTTCTTTAATATTGTCCTCTTCAAGCACATAAATAAGCTTTGGAAATGCAGGAGTAATCCACTCACCGCTTTCGTTTTTAACGCCCTGAATTCTCTGCTTCAAGGTTTCCTCAATAATAAGAGCAAGGTCCTTTTTCTCCTGCTCATTATTAGCCTCGTTAAGATACATAAACACAGTAACAAACGGAGCCTGTCCGTTAGTTGTAAGCAAAGTCACAACCTGATACTGAATGGTCTGAACACCACGAGCTACCTCTTCACGAACTCTTTTTTCTGTAAGCCCGATAATCTGCTCCTCGTTCATTTCAACACCGAACTCAGCAGCCTCGGCAATAACCTCTTTCTTTATCTTTTCACGGCTTACCTGAACAAATGGTGCAAGGTGTGACAGTGAAATAGACTGACCGCCGTACTGGCTTGAAGCAACCTGTGCAATAATCTGAGTTGCAATGTTGCAGGCAGTCGAAAATGAATGCGGCTTTTCAATCATGGTTTCACTGATAACAGTACCGTTCTGGAGCATATCCTCAAGATTTACAAGGTCACAGTTATGCATATGCTGTGCAAAATAGTCTGCATCGTGAAAATGAATTATGCCCTGCTCGTGAGCATCAACAATATCCTGGGGCAAAAGAATTCTTTTTGTAATATCCTTTGAAACCTCGCCTGCCATATAGTCGCGCTGAACAGAATTGACAGTGGGATTTTTGTTTGAATTTTCCTGCTTAACCTCTTCATTATTACACTCAATCAGTGACAAAATCTGATTATCTGTAGTATTTGCCTTTCTGATAAGAGAGCGGTTATAACGGTACTTTACGTAAAGCCTTGCAACCTCAAAAGCACCCTGTGCCATAATCTGATTTTCAACTATATCCTGAATTTCCTCAACGGAAAATGCTCTGTTAGCCTTAAGTGTTTTAAATTCAACATATTCAGCAATTTCATTAATCTGGCTTTGTGAAAGCTCTTCCTTCTTGCAGGC
>JAIDEF010000158.1 GCA_029054965.1 Eubacterium sp. | reverse complement strand
GATTATCTCTGGGGCGGAACAAGACTGAAAACCGATTTCGGCTTTGACTGCGATTTTGACAAGGTTGCCGAGGGCTGGATGCTTTCCTGCCATAAGGACGGAAAGAACACAATTGAAGGCGGGGAATTTGACGGAAAGAGCCTTGATAATGTTATCAATGAAGCAGGCAGCATTAAGGTTGTCGGAACAAGAGCTGAGGAGTTCCCCTATTTTCCTATTTTAATAAAGCTGATTGACGCTAAGGATAATTTATCCATTCAGGTACACCCAAACAATGAATACGCTCAGAGAGTTGAGGGTGAATTCGGCAAAACAGAAATATGGTATGTACTTGATGCTGCCGAGGATGCTCAGCTCATTTACGGCTTTAAGGAAAAAATCAGCAGTGAGGAATTTGCTGAGGCTATTGAAAACAATACACTTACAGATGTACTCAACAGTGTTAAGGTTAAAAAGGGCGATTTGCTGTTCATCGAAGCAGGCACAGTTCACGCAATATGCAAGGGTATACTTGTTGCGGAAATTCAGCAGAATTCAAATACGACCTACAGAGTTTATGACTACGGCAGAGTCGGTGCTGACGGCAAGCCGAGAGAGCTTCACATCAAAAAAGCTGTTGATGTTTCAATCACCGAGCCTCCAAAGTATGATATCAAACCTATGGGTGAACCTGTTGATAACGGCAATTTTGTTGAAACTTTATTGACAGAATGCGATTTGTTCACAGTCAATCATTATGATGTAAAACAAAGTATAACACTTTGCACGGATGAAAAGAGCTTTAACCACGTTTTAGTTGTTGACGGCAGCGGATATATTAATAAAAAAGAATTCAAAAAGGGCGACAGCTTTTTTGTCCCTGCTAACTATGGTGAATATACCATTAACGGTAAATGCGAAATAATCATTTCAAAAATTTAAAATGATTTTATCTTCAAAGCGACGGATATTTCCGTCGCTTTTGTTTATACAACGCTTTGACATTTTTACTTTTTTTGTGTTTTCTATTGACAAATATATTGTTAAAAGTTATAAAAATATTGAGAATTGAACCAATTTATTCATAATTGTAAGG
>JAIDEF010000157.1 GCA_029054965.1 Eubacterium sp. | reverse complement strand
GACGATGTAACTACTGTAAAAGAAACGCATTTTAATACACCGTTTACAACTGTAATCAGTGAAAATAATATTAAATACACAGGTCAGGCGTATCAGTTAATTTCGGAGAAGATTTCTGATACAATTCCAACTGTTGATGGGAACAAAGAAATACCAGTGTATAAAGTTGTAAATAAGCTTGTTAACCGGGAATTCAATTACAATGTACAGAAAAATGATGATAAAGTCACCGAAACCATAACAGGCGACCTTAATCGTTCATTGAATTCCGAACAGTATTTTAATGAGGAAAGCAATACATATTACAAAAATTATGAAAATAGTTTTTCTTACTATAATACCTATGATGATAACGGAAATATCATAGGAGATGAAAACAACAGTTATACATATAATGAGTTTGGTGAGCTGATTTCAACAAGCGGTCTTGTTAATGCATCCTATCAGTATGACAGCAGGGGAAATATAACCTCAAAAACCGTTGACGGAGATACCACAACATATTCATACGATAATGTTGATTGGAAAGACCAGCTTACTTCTGTTAATGGTATTCCGTTAACCTATGATGCCAACGGCAACTTGGCAAGCTATGGTAACTCAACCTATACCTGGTCACACGGCAAACAGCTTGAATCCGTAACAAACGAAAAGGGTACATACAGATATACCTACGACGAAAACGGAGTAAGACTTACCAAGCCCGGCTACACCTTCAATACATTCAACGGAAGAGTGCTTGCTCAACATGGTGAAAACAATATCTATTTCCAGTATAACGGAGATAAGCCAATAGGCTTTATTCTGAATCAGCATCAGTACTACTACATTACAAACCCAAGCGGCGATATCGTCGGCATAACAGACAGCAAGTGCGATTTAATCGCAACCTACACTTATGACGAATGGGGTAAGCTTTTAGAAATCACCGCTGATGATGACGATAATCGTCAGATAGCAGAAACAAATCCGCTTCGTTATCGTGGTTACTACTACGATAACGAAACAGGCTACTATTATCTCCAAAGCCGTTACTATGACCCAAATCTCGGCAGATTTATCTCTGCTGATGATTTCAGCTATGTTGACACATCACACGAGCTGAATATGAATGCATACAGCTATTGCTGGAACAGTCCGATAGCATTGGAGGATGCTGAGGGAACAACACCGCAGATATCCATTGACTTATCAGCCTTGCAGCCGCTTGTTGAAGGTGCAACCACTGTCATAAAAGCAGGATTAAACAAGCTTGCCGAAAACATCAAAAAGCTGATAAGCAGATATAACGATTTTCTTGATAA
>JAIDEF010000156.1 GCA_029054965.1 Eubacterium sp. | reverse complement strand
ATATGCCACGGATCTTAAAGCCTATGACATGGAAAGATCCTTTTTTATTGATATTCATAAATAATGATTTTATACTTTATATATAAAACAAAAATTATGGTGATAAAAATGAAGCATATATTAATTGTTGATGATGATATGCATATTTCAAATATGCTTTTTGAAGTATTGACAAAACAAGATTATAAAGTATCACGTGCCTATTCAGGAACAGAAGCACTTCTTTTTTTGTCAAATGAAAAGCCTGATTTAATTTTGCTCGATTTAATGCTCCCCGGTCTTTCAGGTGAAGAGGTGCTTGAAAAAATAAAAGATATACCTACAATAATTGTCAGCGCAAAGGAAGATATGGATAATAAGGTAAATCTTTTATTGGGCGGTGCGGCAGACTATGTAACCAAGCCCTTTGATATGAATGAGCTGCTGGCAAGAATCAATATTCAGCTCAGAAATTCAAACAGTATATTAAAAAATGATTTAATTGTTTTTGATGATATTATTATTAATAAAACAAATTATTCTGTTATGGTAAATAGTATTTCTGTAAAACTTACAAAAACAGAATTTGCTATTTTAAAGCTGCTTATGAAAAATCCAGAGCAGGTTATGACTAAATCTGTTATACTTGATAAAATCAGTATTGATACGCCGGACTGTGTTGAAAGCTCCTTAAAGGTGCATATCAGCAACTTAAGAAAAAAGCTTAAGACAGCGGGAGGAAAGAATTATATTGAGGCTGTATGGGGTATTGGCTTTAAAATGAAATTTTAACTGAATATTTACTGTTTTCTTAACTGCTTTCTTAACCTTTACCTGTTACAATTTCCGCATCAAATTAAAGGAGGCAATAATATGGATTATGTTCTTGAAGTAAATGCTTTGACAAAAAAATATAAAAATTTCAAAGCACTTGACAGACTAACCATGAAAATTCCGCAAGGCTCAATTTATGGTCTTGTGGGCAAAAACGGTGCGGGAAAAACAACCTTAATCCGAATTATATGCGGATTGCAGAATCCGACATCGGGAGAATATATTCTCTATGGCAAAAAAAGTAATACAAAAAACATTGAAAAATCAAGGCGCAGAATCGGTGCGGTAGTTGAAACACCGTCAATATACCTTGATATGACTGCAAAAGAAAATTTAAAACAGCAGTTCAAAATCCTCGGACTTCCGTCTTGTGACGGAATTGATGATTTGCTGAAGCTTGTGGGACTTGAAAATACAGGTAAAAAGAAGGCTAAAAATTTTTCACTTGGTATGCGTCAAAGACTCGGCATAGCCGTTGCATTGGCAGGTGATCCTGACTTTTTAGTTCTTGATGAGCCTGTTAACGGTCTTGACCCGCAGGGTATTGTTGAAATCCGTGAGCTGATATTGAAACTGAACAGAGAATTTAATATTACTGTTCTTATTTCAAGTCATATTCTTGAAGAGCTTTCAAAGCTTGCAACACACTATGGCTTTGTTGATTCCGGCAGAATTGTTAAAGAAATCAGTGCAGCAGACCTTGAAAAGGTTTGCCGTAAATCAATCCGTGTTGAGGTATCCGATACAAAAGCGCTTTCTCTTGTGCTTGATGAATTTAATATAGAATATAACATTATCTCCGACACAAAGGCTGATATTTATTCAGCAGTAAATGTGTCACAGCTTGTGCTCAGACTGACTGAAAGAAACTGCAGTGTTCTTTCTATGTGTGAACGTGACGAAAGTCTTGAGGGCTACTATATTAATCTTGTGGGAGGTAATAACAATGACTAAGCTTTTATCTGCAAATTTTACTCGCCTGCTGCGTGACAAAATATTTTGGATTGTATCTTCTGTAATGTTTATTTTAGCTGTATTTATGGCAATTAAGAACGGATTAACAACAGATTCTTATGATGTAAAAAGTCTTAATTCCTGTTATTTTACTATACTGCCAATGATTGGATTTTTTTATTCGGTATTTATTTCATTTTACATTGGTACAGATTATAATGACGGTACAATAAGAAACAAGCTTATAGTCGGTCACAATCGATTAAATATTTATTTTTCAAATTATATTACTTGTTTTACTGGCACATTTGTTATACTTGTATTGCTACTAATCGGCAGTGCTTTCAGTGCTCCTTTTTTAGGTTACTGGGAGGGTGGAATAAAGTCTTATTTAATTATGGCTTTTCTTTGTATTTTTATAACAGCAGCTTTAACAGCAATCATCACAATGGTAAGTATGCTTTCATCAAATAAAGCAATAACTGTTGTTTTAACAATTGTTGTCAGTCT
>JAIDEF010000155.1 GCA_029054965.1 Eubacterium sp. | reverse complement strand
GATTATGATACAGTATTGAAGATAAACAAAAAGATAAAATAAATGACATTAATGAGGGGTAAAAATTATGTCAGAATCAGTTTTAACACAAAGTGACAAAAAGCATTTAAAGATTTCTGAATTTATTGCATATCTTGTTGCAGTATTTTTTTATACGAATATGACAGGTATGGTGGGTTCATATCGTAATGCTTATCTTGTTGATGTATTGAAAATTACGAATGATCAGGCATCATTGTTTAATGTTTTAGTAAGCGTAATACCATTTATACTTAATTTCTTTATAGCAATGTATATTGACGGACGTTCTGTAGGTAAAAAGGGGAAATTCAGACCGCTTGTTTTGCTTGCTGCAATACCTACCGGTATTTTACTTGTATTAAGCTTCTGGACACCAAAGGCTTTGACAGGCACAATTTTGATGATTTATCTTGTGACCATTGCTATTGGTTGGGCAGTGGCTACTAATTTTGGAAATCAGATTAACAGTATGGCGGCTGTTTTAACACCTAATCTTAAAGAACGTGATACTGTAATGTCTTTCAGAGGAATTGTTTCTGCTGTAGGTAATTCTGCACCGCTTGTTATTGTGCTTGTTATTGCAATTTTTGTTGAAGATGCAAGCACTCAGTATATTATAGGTGCTGCACTCTGTGGTGTTGTTGGTATTTTAACAATGCTTTTCGGTATGAAAATGACAAGAGAACGTATATCCTATGATAATAAAAAGAAAAATCCTCTTATAGGTTATGCTGATGTTCTTAAAAATAAATATGCTTGGGCGATAATTGCATCTGAATTTTTAAAGAGCTTCAGAAATATTGCTACATATATGGGTCCTTTCCTGGCAGCAGCACTTCTGGGAAGTTCAAGTAAATTCTTGCTGTTTGGATTGCCGACAGGTATCGGTACAGCAGTAGGTATGCTTGTTATCAATTTCCTGCTCAAAAAGTTCAATTCAAAAGTTCTTTATATTGCAAGCGGTATTTATTCTGTTATCATTAATACCGTGGCATTTGCTGTGGGCTATATTTATTTTAAAAACCCAAGCTCTGTTCTTCAAATATTATTTATTGTATTTCTATTTCTTATTGGTTTACAGTTCGGTGCATCAAATCTTCTTCCGACAATGTTCCAGGCAGATGTGCTTGAGGATATTGAACTTAAAACTGGAAAACGTCTTGATGCCTCACTTCCGTTTGTTATAGGAATTTTCACTTTGGTAAGCGGAACGATTGCCGGTGCACTTTCTCCGCTCATCCTGTACGGCGATAATTCAGTCTGCGGATATATTCAGGGTATGGCTGACGGCACAGGACAGAGTTTTAAAACTAAGGTGTGGATGCTGTTCTTTTATACAGTATTTCACGGCCTTATGATGTTCCTTGCAGGTGTTCCGTTCTTCTTCTATAAGCTCACAGGGAAAACTAAAGAGGATGTTCATAATGCAGTTCTTGAAAGACGTAAGCAGTATGAATCGGAGAATTAATCCGGCATTATGCTTCATAGTTTTATTCTGATGGTTTTCATTTAAAAATATTTCATAAAAATAAAAAGGCACTTGCGTGCCTTTTTATTTTTATATATAATATCTTCTTTGAAAAGTGCTATTTAGAATTGTATTTTTAGGAGGAAAGAGGATTTGGAATTCTATGAAGAAAAAATGTTAAAAAACAGACTATGGAAGAAGCTATTATGTATTATTTTGTCTGTCATAATAGCTTTTGGTACATTAATCACATTGACAGTCGGGTCGTCACGGCTACAGGATTTGCTGGGAATTCAGTCAATGCTTTCTGCTTATGCTGAAGAATTTGTTGATACTGAAGGGGCTATTGCATTAAACGGCGAAGAAATGCTCGCTGATCATAATATAATTGATTTTGAAAATAGAGATGGCTCCAACACTGTTTATTTGTTTTCAGAGCCGATTACGTATGTAGATGAAGATGGCAACATAAAAGCAAAGGATATATCCGTTGAAAAGCAAAAGGATAAAGACTTAAAGTCGCAGGGATATGCGTTTACTAATGGTCAGAACGATTATCGAATTAATTTTTCAGAGGCTTCTGATAAAGGAATTTTAATTGAGTATGAAAAATGCAGTTACAAAATAGTTCCGCAGAGTGACTTTTCTGTAATTGGTACAGAGAATACATCGTATATTCTCGGAGAGCTTTTTGAGGATTTTGAATACAAAGATATATACGGAAGCGGAACAAATTTGAAGTTTTATCCACAGCTTAATGGTGTAAAGGATGAAATTATTTTAAATCATAATATTGGTAAAAATGAATTTTCTTTTGAAATTGTTACTGATAATTGCTATGCTATTCTTAATGATGACGGCACAGTTTCATTACTCAGCCTTGATGATGATAAAGAAATACAGAGATTTTCAGCCCCCTTCGCTTTTGACAGTGAGTATATAGAAGGTTATGATGATAAACATCGTAAGGATTGTGCTTATATGCTTGAAAAGGCTGATGATAACAGTTATATTCTGACTGTTGATGTTCCTGAGGAATGGCTTAACAGTGATAGTACAATTTATCCTGTAACCATTGACCCAACTACCAGCAATCTAAGCAATAGTGCTGATGCAGGAGTGAGCTCTTTACATATGTTTGCTAATTACGGAAACAGCTCAACGGGCGGTTTCGGTAAGTCAACGGCAAATGGATACGGACGTGTGTATGAGAAATTTGAACTGCCGTCAGCTATCAAGCCAGGTGCTAAAATTGGTTATGCTTATCACTGGGTAAGAGAAACAACACAGGCAACGGATTCAACATATGTCCGTCCGTTTATGGTTAAAGGTGATTGGAAAGAAACAAGTATAACATGGAATAATAAGCCTGATTATGATGACACTGTTAATACCAACTGGAAAAATATTAACGGTCAATCAACTGATAGAGAAAAATATCCGCATTGGTATAATTATAATTTGGTTAACTGTGTAAAAAAATGGGTGAACGGAACTTCTAACAATGGTGTTGTTTTTGTCAGTGGTGAAGAAGTAGATGCAGACCAGGAATATAAATGGCGTGCGTTTGCATCAAGAACGCATGAAAACTCAGCGATGCGTCCTTATACCGTAATTAATTATACCAACGACACAACTGCTCCTACAGTCAAAGTAAATGTTGATAAAACTGAATTTACAAAGGACAGTGTAAAAATATTTCTTACTGATGGTTCTGATACAGGTGGTGCAGGTATTCACAAAGAACCCTTTTCGTTTTCAACCGAAAAGGGGAAATATTATTGGGGTACTGCTAAAGAAAAAACTTATAAGGAAAATTGCACAGTTTATGTTTCTATACGAGATAAAGCAGATAATATAAAAACCTATACAGTTAATATTTCTAATATTGATAATGAAGGTCCTGAAATTTCTAATGTTTCATTAAGCACTGACGACTGGACAAATCAGAATGTTGATTTAACAGTGTTTTCTGCAGATGCCATATCAGGCGTTAAGGATTACAGCTTTTCTACTGAAAGCGGAGTTTATGCTTGGCAGACGTCAAATAAAAAATCTTTTTCGGAAAATACAACGGTTTATGTTGCTTCAAGAGATAATCTTGATAATGTGTCGATGGAAACTGTTGTAAAAATTGCAAAAATAGACAAAGAAAGTCCATCAGTGCCTGCTGTCACAGGAGATAACAACGGTTGGGTAAGTGCAAATACTGTTTTAACTGCAAATTCAACCGATAAAGGCTCGGGTATATCACAGTATAGCTTTTCAAGTGCATTGGATGAATTCAGATGGCAGAATGAAAATACATTTACACTATCAAAGGATACTACAAAGCTTTTTGTATATTCAAAGGACAGAGCGGGTAATATTTCTGAACCACAGGCAGTTGAATATCGGTTTGATGAATCTTTGCCGTCAGGCTCTGTATCAGCAGAAAATCCTTCTGATTGGGTAAGGTATGTAAATATCACTGCCGACGGAAACGATGAAGTATCAGGATTGCACGAAGCACCTTATAGCTTCAGCAGAAGTGAGGGAACATATTCCTGGCAAAAAGATAATGTCTATAAAGCCGCTGCAAGCGGTACATATTATGTATATGTAAGAGACAGTGCAGGCAATATCACCTTGCTTGATACAAAGACTATTGATAAAATTGATTCAACAGCACCTACTATCAATAATATAGATATTAAGGATGAGAATGATAGAACGATTATTACTGTTACTGCCAAGGACAGCCAGTCCGGTGTGGCCGAATACAGTATTGATAACGGGAAAACGTGGCAGCAAAGCAATGTTTTTGAGATTGAAAAGGACTCATTAAACTGTATTGCTGTTATGGTTAAGGATAATGTCGGTAATCGCAGTGTTGCAAAATATAAGGAGTTCCATTTACCTGATTATTATATTCAAAACGGATATATCTGCCTTTATAACCCAAGACCTGAAACAGGCGATACTATTTATTATCGTTTTGCAGGTTCAAGAGCATGGAGCAAATATACAAATCCTATTAAGCTTGATGATATTGATACTATATATCTTTCATATTATAATAAATTATCACCGTTACCGCCTAAGGCGAATGAGGTTAAGCTTGATTATGAACCGCAAAGTGATGCTGATAAGTTCGGCTACAGTGAAACAGTAACAGATTTAACATTGAAGTACAAGGCACTGACCTTTGATATTTCAAGAAGCTTCAATAACGGCGAATGGCAGTATTCATATGACAGCTCTGCTCAGTTCGTCAACAACAGCTTAATTAAAGCTGTATTGCCTGATTTTACTGAAGCATATTTCGTTAAAGAAAATAAATACAGCTATACAGACCAGCTCAGCAATGCTAAGCTGATGATGATTTATGATGAAGCAGATGAAAATATCGTCGGCTGTTCAATAAAAACAGACAGTTGTTCATATGGTTATGTTTATGACGGAACAGAGTTTGTTCTGTCCTCTGTATCGGATTTTTACACAAGCAGCTTTGATTTTGTAAGACTGAATAACACTATTGCAATAGTTGACAATTCCGGCAGAGAATGTATAATTAAATGTGATAATAATACAACAACTGTTGAAGATTTCAATGGCGGAATTATTACATATAATTATTCTGATAATAATCTTGAATCTGTAACAGACCAGACAGGTGTTGTAATTGACAGCTATACCTATTCAAACGGAAAAATCACTAAAAGCGGTATGATGTCAGTTGAATATGACAGAAGCGGCAGGGTTACAAAATACCTCTATGACAACGGAGCATATACTGCCTTTGAATATGGAGAAAATTCCGTTGCAACAACAAATTCCAAGGAGGAGGTAAGCTCCTATACCTATGACAGCAAGGACAGGATAACATCCGCAGCTGATAATCTTGGCGACGAAACCGCCTATGAATATGACGATAACGAAAGAACAGTCAAAATCAGTAAGAACGGTGAGGTTTTAAAAACCTACAAATATAATGCCGATGATACACTTTTTTGGGAGCAGCCTAAGGATAAGGATGCAACTATATATTATTATGATGCTAATAAGCGTGTTGTAACAGAAATCACACCTGAAACATATATTCATTATGTTTATGATGAT
>JAIDEF010000154.1 GCA_029054965.1 Eubacterium sp. | reverse complement strand
GATGATAAGTGCACTTCTTGTTACACCGTTTTCTTCCTTGGTAATACGGATTTTAGCAGGTGAATGCATACCGAGAGAGCCCTCCTGGTAAGCCATCATAGCCTCTTCCTTATCCCTATAGATATTGTATGAACGGTAGAAGCCGTATTTCTCGGTGAATTCTGCATCATCAATTTCACAAAGAATTGCAGCATTCGGTACAAAGTTTCTTGGGTCATCAATACCCTTATTGATTTCCGCCTTAACATCGTTAAAGGAAATCTCTTCTGTTCTTGCCTCATCCTTAAAGAACTTAGGCTGACCCGGCTCACCTTCCTTAATCATTGTTAAGTAGTATGAACCGATAACCATATCCTGTGTAGGAACAGCAACAGGCTTACCATCTGAAGGCTTTAACAGGTTATTTGCAGCAAGCATAAGCATTCTTGCCTCAGCCTGTGCCTCAGCAGAAAGAGGTACGTGAACAGCCATCTGGTCACCGTCGAAGTCGGCGTTAAATGCTGTACATGAAAGCGGATGAAGCTTAATAGCTCTACCCTCAACAAGAACAGGCTCAAATGCCTGAATACCAAGTCTGTGAAGTGTGGGAGCACGGTTGAGCATTACAGGGTGATCCTTAATTACAACCTCAAGGCTGTCCCAAACTGCAGGGTTAGCTGCTCTCTCAACCATTTTTCTTGCAGATTTAATATTAGATGCCACGCCTGTTTCAACAAGACGCTTCATTACAAAAGGCTTGAACAGCTCAATAGCCATTTCCTTTGGAAGACCGCACTGGTGCATCTTAAGCTCAGGACCAACAACGATAACAGAACGTCCTGAATAGTCAACACGCTTACCGAGAAGGTTCTGACGGAAACGTCCCTGCTTACCCTTAAGCATATCACTAAGTGACTTAAGAGGTCTGTTGTTAGGACCGGTTACGGGTCTTCCGCGGCGACCGTTATCAATAAGAGCATCAACTGATTCCTGAAGCATTCTCTTTTCGTTTCTTACAATGATTTCAGGTGCACCAAGCTCAAGCAATCTCTTTAATCTGTTATTTCTGTTGATAACACGTCTGTATAAATCATTAAGGTCACTTGTTGCAAATCTGCCGCCGTCAAGCTGAACCATAGGACGAATATCAGGAGGAATAACAGGAATTGCATCAAGAATCATCCATTCAAGCTTATTTCCGCTGTGATAGAAAGCATCAACAACGTCAAGTCTTTTTAACAGACGAACTCTCTTCTGACCACTTGCACCGTCAAGCTCAGCAGTAAGCTCATCACGAAGCTGAGCAACATCAATGCTCTGGAGAAGCTCTTTAACAGCCTCAGCACCCATACCTGCCTTGAAGTCATCCTCATATCTTTCACGCATTTCTGCGTATTCCTTTTCATTGAGAATCTGCATCTTCTCAAGCGGTGTATCACCAGGGTCTGTTACAATATATAATGCAAAGTACAAAACCTTTTCAAGGTATCTTGGGCTTATATCGAGAACAAGACCGAGTCTGCTCGGAATACCCTTGAAATACCAGATATGTGACACAGGAGCAGCAAGCTCGATGTGACCCATACGCTCACGGCGAACCTTAGATCTTGTGATTTCAACACCGCAGCGCTCACATACCTTGCCCTTATAGCGAACTCTTTTATAT
>JAIDEF010000153.1 GCA_029054965.1 Eubacterium sp. | reverse complement strand
GATATAACCTTTGTTGGTATTTTATGGGTGTTATTCATTGTCCTTGCTCAGAAAATGTCAACAACAAAAATGATGGAAACAACAATATATACAAGCATTGCTTTTGTAATTATATGGACAGGATATCTTTGTCTTGTTAAAAACGGCAAGGCAGATAAGATGATTGTATCTGCGTTGGCGGTTTTAATCTGCTTCAGCGAAGTGCTTATTGCAGATACACAGGCGATACTCATTACACAGAGTAATTCATCATATAAAGAAGACTATAACAGTTATACTGAAGCTATTGATAGAATCAAAGCTGATGATAACAGCTTTTTCCGTCAGGAACTTTGCCGCCTTGAAACCAGAATGGATCCCTGCTATTTCGGCTACAGCGGTATGTCAACATTTTCTTCAATGGCTTATGAGGATTATTCCCAGCTTCAATATAGTCTGGGTATGTTCGGCAACAGAATTAACAGCTACACTTATAACACACAGACACCTATCTATAA
This sequence comes from Eubacterium sp., assembly GCA_029054965.1. Taxonomy (GTDB): domain Bacteria; phylum Bacillota; class Clostridia; order Oscillospirales; family Acutalibacteraceae; genus Eubacterium_R. Next base: position 2,537 of record JAIDEF010000153.1, on the reverse strand, counting down.
TATGATGTTTAATGTCAAATATCTTCTTCAGACAGATGTAAGCATTGCTCCAAGCGAAAATCTTTATAATTATAAGTTTACTACATCAGACGAAAAAACGAATGTTTATGAAAACAAGTATTTTCTTCCCATTGCTTTTGCTGTCAATGAAAATATAGAGCTTTGGGATACAAGTGAAGGCAATCCTTTTGAAGTTCAGGATGATTTCTTTGAGCTTGCAACAGGCTTCAGCGGCGTATTTAAAGAGGTTAAATATCTTGATACAAAATACGACAATGTCAGCGGTGACAAAATAGCCAAAAACGGAACCTACTGGTTCAGCAAATATGATGCTGATTCAAGCTACGCATATGCAGATATAACAATGACTCCAGTTAAAAATGGAAATATATATCTTTATGTGAAATCCCCTGATATTTCTTCGATTGATATTTCAAGCACCAAGCTTGGTTCACATACACAGAATATTGATGAACCATATATTCTTGACTGCGGATATTATGAAGCCGGCGAAGAGCTTAAGCTCTCTATTGACTGCGGCGGAGCTGACGTTGAAGAATGCTATGCAGATATTTTTGCTTACTCAGTTGACGAGGATGTTCTCGCTGCAGGCTGCGAAAGACTAAATAGCAATTCAATAGATATAACCTCATACAGTGATACAAAAATAACAGGAAAAATAAGCGTAACTGAAAACAGCTATTTGTACTCGTCAATCCCTTATGATGAAGGATGGAGTATTTATATTGATGGTCAAAAATCAGATACCTTTAAAATAGGTACTTCTATGCTTGGCACCTCAATTAAGCAAGGTGAACATACTGTGGAATACAGATATTCACCGAGAGGTTTAAAATATGGTATAATTATCTCTGCTGCTGCATTTGCAGGCATAGGCGGATATTTAATCTATACTAAGCTGAAAAAGAAAGAGGTTGATAAACTTTCCAGTTAAAAATCAGTAACAAATAAAAAATATATATTTACAATATAAGTCATTTGTTGTAGAATATGCGTGTAAAACTTGAGAGGAGTCAATTATATATGGCAAGACAGACAGCAACAAACATCAATTCAATTCCAATCGGTCCCCTTGGTATAATAGGTATGCCGGGCTGTGAGGCATTAACCGATAAAATTAATAAGTACCTTGTTAAATGGAGAAAAACACAGGCACAGGAGCATGCAGAAACAATTGCATTCTATGGTTATCAGCGTGACACCTATAAAATCAATGTATCAATTCCTCGTTTCGGAAGCGGTGAAGGTAAGGGTGTTATTAACGAAAGTGTCCGTGGTTATGATATTTATATTATCGCAGATGTATTTAACTATAGCTGCACATATAATATGTATGGAATGACTGTTCCTAAATCACCTGACGACCATTTTGCAGATTTAAAAAGAGTTATTCACGCATTATCATCAAAACCAAAAAGAGTTTCTGTCATTATGCCGATGCTCTATGAAGGCAGACAGCACAAAAGAAGTGCAAGAGAATCACTTGACTGTGCTATGGCTTTGCAGGAGCTTGTTGACCTTGGTGTTGACAATATAATTACATTTGATGCACATGATCAGAGAGTTCAGAACTCAATACCTGACCAGTCATTTGAAAATGTAATGCCTACATATCAGATGATAAAAGCACTTGTTAACAATGTTGACGACCTTTCTGTAAATAAAGACCATCTTATGATTATATCTCCTGATGAAGGCGCTATGCAAAGATGCATTTATTTTGCAACACAGCTTGGTGTTAACCTTGGTATGTTCTATAAGAGAAGGGACTATACAAAAATTGTTAACGGAAGAAACCCTATTGTTGAACACCAGTACCTTGGTGATTCAGTTGAAGGCAAGGATATTATTATTGTTGATGATATGATTTCTTCAGGTGAATCAATGCTGGAGGTGGCAAGTAAGCTTAAGTCACTGGGTGCAGGAAGAATTTTTGTATGCACAACTTTCGGCTTATTCTGCAACGGACTGGATGTTTTTGACAAGGCATATGCAGACGGAATTTTTGACCGTGTATTTACAACCAACGGAGTTTATCAGACACCTGAGCTGCTGTCAAGAGAATGGTATGTAAGCGTTGAGCTTTCAAAATATACCGCATATTTTATTGATACTCTTAATCATGATATGTCCGTATCTTCATTACTTGACTCTGCTTCAAGAATTGATAAAATTCTTACTGAGAAAGGATTAAAATAATGGCTAAAACTAAACTTAACAAAACACAGAAAATCATTTCAATCGTCGTAGCAGTAGTTTTACTTATTGTTATTGCAGGCGGAGTTTATTGTGTTTCGACAAAACAGAATCCTATTGATGCTGCAAAGTCTGTTTTCACTTCAAATGAAGATCAGATTGTCGGCAAATGGCAGAGCCAGAAAAGTCCGGGTCTTTCTGCATTTGTTTTTTATGATGACGGAACTTATGACTCATATATTTCAACCGTTATCTTTTCAGGTGAGTATGAAATCAGCGGCAATAAGCTTACAATGAAAAACCCAAAAACAGCAAAAGAA
>JAIDEF010000152.1 GCA_029054965.1 Eubacterium sp. | reverse complement strand
ATCTTTGGTATGACAACACCTGAGGTTGAACAGCTTAAGAGAGATGGCTACAATCCTAAGAAATACCTTGAAAATAATGAGGTGTTAAAAAATGCTGTTGATTTTATAAATCATGGTGTTAACGGCAAGAGCTTTGGTGAAGTTTCATCAGCACTTATGAATGTTGACCAGTATATGGCACTTGCTGATTTTGCTGATTATCAGAAGGCACAGCAGTTCTCTGCTGAGGTTTACAGAGATAAAGAGCGTTTTGCTAAAATGTCACTTATGAATATCAGCGGTGCAGGTGTGTTCAGTGCAGACCGTTCAATTATGGATTATGCAAATGATATCTGGCATACAAAGCCTGTTGCGTTTGCTGCTGATAAGCCTAAGACTGCTAAAAAATCAGCACCTATGGCTCCTAAGGCTGAAAAAAAGCCTGCTGCTAAAAAAGCTGTAAAGACTGAAAAGAAAACAGCTTCTAAGAAAGCAACAAAAAAATCTAAGTAATTATTCTTGCCAAAAGGGAATATTCCCTTTTGGCAAGTTGTATATGGGGAATTATGTTATTATTTGATTCAAGAGATAAGTCATACAAATCAATAGTATCTGCACTTGCAACTGATGAAAAATGCAAATTTCGCATAACAGTTCCGAGAGATTTGAAATGCAGCTGTGCAACGCTTGTCGTCACTAAAGAAGGTGACGGTGAATACCCTGCTTATTATGGTATGTTCTGGGCTGGAATGTGTGGTAATGACCACGAATACTGGGAGCTTCATTTCAGTGCAACTACTTCAGGACTTTATTTTTATCATTTTGAGCTTGATACACCCTGGGGTAAAACCTTTATTAAAAATACCGGCTTCGGCAAAGGTGAATTTAATGCACAGGGCAGTGAATTTCAGCAGACTGTTTATGATAAAAGCTTTAAAACTCCTGACTTCTTAAAGGGCGGTATAATTTATCAGATTTTTCCCGACAGATTTTATAATTCAGGCTGTGAAAAGGTTAATGTCCCAAAAGCACGTGTGATGCGTGAATGGGGTGATGAACCTTTTTGGAAAGAAGAACAGATGAATGGTATCTGGAATAATGATTTCTTTGGCGGAGATTTAAAGGGAATAGAAGAAAAGCTTGGTTATATTTCTGATTTAGGTGCTACCTGTATTTACCTGAATCCGATTTTTGAGTCACATTCAAATCACAGATATGATACTGCTGATTATGAAAGAATTGACAGCCTTCTCGGTGATGAGAATGACCTTAAATCCCTTTGTAAAACAGCAAAGGATAAATATGGTATATCAATAATTCTTGATGGTGTATTCAGTCACACAGGCTGTGACAGTAAATATTTTAATCTGTACAGCCATTATAAAAATCTTGGGGCTTACAACAGCAAGGAAAGCCCTTATTTCAGTTGGTATAAATTCATTGATTATCCTGATAATTACCATGCCTGGTGGGGCATAAAGCTGCTTCCTGAGGTCATTGAGGAGGACGAAAGCTATCGTCAGTATATTTGCGGTAAAGATGGTATTTTGCGTAAATGGCTCAGGTGCGGTATTGCAGGCTGGAGACTTGATGTGGCTGATGAGCTGCCTGATATTTTTCTTGATGATTTGAGAAAGGCTGTTAAAGCTGAAAATAAAGATGCCATAATTATCGGTGAAGTATGGGAAAATGCGACAAGCAAGTTTGCATATGGTGAAAGGCGAAGATATCTTCTTGGGGGGCAGCTTGATTCGGTAATGAATTATCCTTTTGCTGATGCGATTCTGAATTTTGTGCGTTTCGGTCATGGTGAATATTTCTTTGACTCGGTAATGGACATTGTTGAAAGCTATCCTCCTCAGGTGCTGAATGTTTTAATGAATCATATTGGCACTCACGATACCGAAAGAGCAATAACAAGGCTCGCAGGACCTGATAATAACGGCAGAGACAGAGAGTGGCAGCATATACACAACAAGCTGTCTGATTACGATTATCTGAAGGGTCTTTCGATGATGAAAATGGCAAGCCTTATTCAGTTTACTCTGCCCGGAGTTCCTTCAGTTTATTATGGTGACGAAATTGGTATGCAGGGAATGAAAGATCCCTTTAACAGAGCCTGTATGACCTGGGATAATCAAAATAAAGAGTTGCTTTTGTGGTATAAGCGCCTTGGACAGATAAGGCGTTCTTCCAAAGCTCTTGCAGACGGTGAGTTTAATATAGTTTTCTGTGACGGCTCTGCTATTGCATATGAAAGATGTACTGATAGTGAATCGGTGCTTGTGGCTGTAAATAACAGTGATGAGCAGATGGATATTTTTGTTGACAGCAAGTGGAACAGTTCATACAGCCATTTTGATTTTGACTGCAAAAATGGAATTATATCTTTACCACCCAAACGATATACAATGCTGAGCAAAAGACTTGACTAATTAATAGTCAGGTCTTTTTGTTATTATTTCGTATTTAACTGCATATAATTTTTTGGTGATTTAAGTGAAGGAATTTTTATATGCAGATAATGATAATTATGGCAGTGAATTTGTTGTCACAGGTATTAATTCCGTAACCCTTGGCTGTTATAGCTGTGCACAGATGAAAGCTCTTTATCCGACAGGATTTAATGTTATATGCCAGATCGGCAAAGGCAAAAAAATACTTGGTGATATTAAATGCGACGGCTGCAGTCTTCCTGCCTACTCACTGGATTATTCAATATTTTACAGCAGTGCAGGCTATATTCAGCTTGGCGACAATGGTTTTGCTGTTATAAAGAAAAGCAATTTTTTATTTTTGCTTTTGTATTTTTCAGCAGTTATTTCAATTGCAGTATTGATGGCATTTTGTTTAACTGATTATTCAGGTGCTTTTGCTCAGAATTTAAAAAATGATAGTCAGATAAGAGAAGAAATTATTCTGCCTTATAATGTGACAACTAAACAGCATATTGATACAAAAAATGTGGATTTTGAAGTGCCGCAGCAGTCAGATATTACCTTCATAGCAAATCAGCGACTGCAAAATTATTCTTATTCAAATCAAAAAATAAACCCGTATTATGTTGTGATTCAGATATTATTTGATGATGAGGATATAATATATGAATCTGATTTTATTCCTCCCGGAGGAGGCATTCAAAAGATTGAACTGAAAAAAACACTGCCTAAGGGAACATATAATGCCACTGTCAGGTATTTTACATATTCCTTTGACAGCGAAATTAATGCTTTAAGTTTTTATGATTACCAAACAAAAGTATTATTCAGTTGAATCAAAACCAAATTATGGCATAATTCATTTATATTATTTTTTGACACCTTGGTTAAAATATAATCGAGGTGTTTTATTATGCACAAAAAAGGAAAAACAATGTTTTTTGACAAGCCTCCTGTAATAATCGGCAATGCAGGAGTAGCCGGAAAAAAAGAGGGCGAAGGACCTCTTGCTGAAGATTTTGATGCAATTTTTGAGGATACAACAATGGGGCAGCAGTCTTTTGAACTTGCCGAATCGGCAATGCTGCATGATGCTATAATCCGAGCACTTAATTCGGCAAGCAGAAGCTCGGATAAGGTCGATTTCGTTCTCAGCGGTGATTTGCTCGATCAGTGTATGGGTTCAGCTTTTGCCCTTAAGGATTTGGAGATTCCGAGTATAGGACTTTTTGGAGCCTGCTCTACTATGGCGTTGTCACTGTCAATAGGATCAATGCTTATCAGTGCAGGAGCAAGCTGTGTTGTTGCTGCAACCTCCAGTCATTTTTGCTCAAGTGAAAGACAGTTTCGTTTTCCGCTTGAATATGGCGGACAACGGCCGCCGACATCACAGTGGACTGTTACCGGTGCCGGCAGTGCTGTGCTTGAAGCAAAAGGCAATGGCATTAAAATTAAAGCAGTTCAGATAGGCACAATTACTGATTATGCTATTACCGATGCCAATAATATGGGTGCGGCAATGGCACCTGTAAGTGGTAGAATAAGACCATAAGGTGATACGCAATTTTTCTACACAAAATCTTATGAAAGGAGTTTTTACAACCTCACCTTAATCAAATTTAAGGAGAACTTATTTAATGAAAGTGCAAAATAATCTTACATATGTTGAAATTGATGGACTGAATTATCCTGATTTCAAAGATGCAAATCAACCAAAAAGAGAAATAGGCATATGGGGACACCGTCACGCTAATTATTTACGTGAATTTCACCCAACAATCTATTACTCTATGCTCTGCAAAATGACCCTTGCCGATTATCTTGAAACAGTAGATAAACAGGCAAAGGAAATGTACGATAAACTTATCAAGGAGTTTGCGAAAAAGCAGGGCATAACCGAACAACTCAAAGCAGAAAATCAAATGCTTTGGGTGCAGCAAATGAATAACATCGCAAATCAAGTCCGAGAAATCATCTTTGATGAATTGATTTTCACCTACAATAAAACAGAATAACTCTTAAAATCCCTATTCATTTTCTGAATAGGGAAATTTTTTTGAAAAAATTCAAACTTTTTGTGTTACCTTTTACAATTTTCGACACTATATATTATATAGGGACAAATTCATCTTATTTCTTGGGTGCTTTGACTCTAATATCTCACGGGTTTTACTTGTGCTGATGTGGGTATATATCTGCGTTGTTGCGATAGAACTATGTCCGAGAAATTGCTGAATATATCTTATATCCACATCTTCATTGTGAAGTTCGGTTGCATAAATCATCACTTATGCAAATCGTGTTAGTAGTGAAATTGAATGAAGTAGTCTTTAGTTTTGAAATCTTAGAAACTCTCTTGCCGAAGAAAATAATAATCAAGAACAACAATATTATGAATGCCATTCTGCGATATGGTTCTCGGTAATTCAAAGTTTTTTGTATTTCAAAATTATCTTATGGAATGGATAGAATCTACTATGTCCTCAATTTTATATATCTATAAAAGTTCTTACGCAAGCTATTTTTCCCTTTGTACTTTTATATTGTGTAGCATATTATTATATGAATTGATCTCATTTTTATCAAAGTGTCACACTGATTCGTAAAATCACAAAAACATTTTGAATCAGTTTTTGTATGCTTTGATGGCTGGTTCACTTAAAACGTTTAAGAATTGCAAACAACAAAGTATTTGTCTTTTTCATCAACTAAATCAAATATAAAAAAGCTCCGTATAATAATAAATTTATTATGACGGGAAATGTTTTTAAAGTCGGTTGAAAACGAAGAATATCTTTGAAAAGGGTGCAATTTTGTCAATTTTTTGTGCAGTTTTGTAAAAAACATTGATAGAAATTATTCAATGTTGATATACTAAATCAATATTGAATAATTTTTACTAATACTTTAATTGTTCAGAATAATGGGTTGAAATGAAAGAAAACTTATATTCATTTTTTTTATTCTGATAGTTATGCGTTTAATATTTTTATAAGTTATGGGT